>JAFUZE010000165.1 GCA_017476765.1 Lachnospiraceae bacterium | reverse complement strand
CCGGGATGAGCTCCGCGAGTATCTCGGCCCGATCTATGATTTGGAGCGTCTGGTGACGAGAATCAGTTTAAAGACTGCCAATCCGCGTGATCTGATCGCTTTTCGCAATTCCCTTGCCATGTTAAGGCCGATTCGTCTGGTGCTGGAAGGCTTTGACGCAGCCCTTCTGAAAAATATCTATAATGATATGGATGATCTGACCGATCTTTATGAGCTCATAGGTGCTTCCATCGTGGAGGAGCCGCCGCTTACGATCAAGGAGGGCGGAATTATCAAGGATGGATATAACGAAAATATCGATCATTTAAAGCATGCCAAAACGGAAGGGAAAATGTGGCTTGCAGAGCTCGAGAATGAGGATCGGGAACGGACCGGCATCAAAAACCTCAAAATCAAGTACAACAAAGTGTTCGGGTATTATTTTGAAGTGACCAATTCCTATAAAGAGCTTGTGCCGGAGGATTATATCCGTAAGCAGACGCTGGCAAATGCGGAGCGTTACACAACGCCGCGGCTCAAGGAGCTCGAGGATACGATCTTAAATGCGGAGGATAAGCTCTTCGGGCTGGAATATGACGTATACTGCGAAATTCGTGATACGATTGCCGCTAATATTGAGAGAATCCAGAAGACGGCAAAGGCGGTTGCCGCACTGGATGTGTTTGCTTCTCTGGCATATGTGTCGGAGAGAAATCACTATGTCCGCCCCAAGCTGAACGAAAAGGGAATCATCGATATTAAGGAAGGAAGGCATCCGGTCGTTGAGAAAATGATCGTAAATGATATGTTCATCTCAAACGATACTTATCTGGACGGCAATAAGCATTTGATTTCCATCATTACCGGACCGAATATGGCGGGCAAATCGACGTACATGAGGCAGGCGGCGCTCATTGTTTTAATGGCGCAGATCGGCTGCTATGTCCCTGCAAAATCCGCAAGCATCGGCATTGTAGACCGGATTTTCACAAGGGTCGGTGCCTCGGATGATCTGGCAAGCGGGCAGAGCACCTTCATGGTGGAGATGAATGAGGTCGCCAACATTCTCAGAAATGCGACGAGCAACAGCCTCCTGATTCTCGACGAGATCGGAAGGGGAACGTCCACGTTTGACGGTCTTTCGATTGCGTGGGCGGTCATTGAACATATCAGCAACCGCAAGCTGCTTGGAGCCAAGACACTGTTTGCGACGCATTACCATGAGCTGACCGAGCTCGAGGGCAAAATACATAATGTGAACAATTACTGTATTGCGGTCAAGGAAAAAGGGGATGACATTGTTTTCCTTCGCAAAATTATTAAAGGCGGTGCTGACAAGAGCTACGGCATTCAGGTGGCAAAGCTTGCCGGCGTCCCGGATATGGTGATCGACAGAGCCAAAGAGATTGCGGCGCAGATCAGCGACAACGACATTGCGCAGAAAATCGAAGGAATTTCGGTTGATTTAAAGCAGGATAAGAAAAAGAGCAAGAGCTATGATGAAGTGGATTTGGAGCAGATCAGTCTGTTTGACACGGTCAGCGACGAGGATGTCCTAAAGGAGCTTTTGGCTGTGGATATCCAGAATCTGACGCCGCTTGATGCATTGAACACGCTTTATAAGCTGCAAAATATGCTGAAGAACCGTTGGAAATAGAACTTGGAAAGAACAGCTGCCACGGCAACATACATAGAATCTGTAAAAACACCGGAAACGAATAAGGAGCAGAAATGCCGGAAACAGGGGAGGAGTTCGTCTATGAGTGAAATACATGTTTTGGATAGTGTCACAATCGATAAGATTGCCGCAGGCGAGGTCGTTGAGCGCCCGCTCAGTGTTGTCAAGGAGCTTGTGGAAAACGCCATCGATGCCGGTGCAGGCATGATCACGGTTGAAATCAAGGATGGCGGTATCTCGATGATCCGCGTCTCGGATGACGGGTGCGGTATCGATCAGTCGCAGGTCGAAAAAGCATTTTTGCGTCATGCGACGAGCAAGATCACAAGCTCGGACGACCTGACTGCCGTGACAAGCCTCGGATTCCGGGGTGAGGCGCTCTCGAGCATCTGTGCGGTCTGTCAGGTGGAGCTGATCACAAAGACAAAGGAAGCATTTACGGGGACGCGTGTGCAGTGCAGCGGCGGAAGCATACAGGCTCCGGTGGAGGTAGGAGCGCCGGACGGTACGACCGTCGTTGTCCGGAATATTTTTTACAATACTCCCGCCAGGCAAAAATTTCTCAAATCCAAGACGACCGAGGGGACGTATATCAGCGACCTGATGCAGCATCTCGCACTTTCCAGACCGGATATCGCATTTAAATTCATTCAGAACGGGCAGACGCGCTTTTTCACATCGGGAAACGGCGACGTGGGGGAGATCATTTACCGCATTTACGGCAAGGATGTTTCGGAAAATATCATTTTCGCCAAAAAGGAGATCGAAGGGCTGACGCTTCGGGCATATCTCGGAAAGCCGGTCTTAAACCGCTCGAGCCGGGCATTTGAGACGTTCTTTGTCAACGGAAGATATATCAAGAGCAAGGTGCTGTCGAACGTGCTGGAGGAAGGCTACAAAAATCATCTGATGCAGCATAAATTTCCGTTTGCGATT
>JAFUZE010000164.1 GCA_017476765.1 Lachnospiraceae bacterium | reverse complement strand
CTGTCCTTTACCGATCCGCAGGCAATGACAGTGCAGGGCAAAAAGGGCATTGACAAAGCACAGCTGAAAAAATCCCTGATCGGCATCGTCACCAATCCGATTATCATAAGCATTGCGCTGGGCATGCTCGCATCCCTGAGCAGAATCGCTCTGCCGGCGATTCTTCTGAAAACAGCAGCAAACTTTTCCGCACTGGCAACACCTCTTGCCCTGATCGGTCTTGGCGCAGGCTTTGAGGGGCGAAAGGCGCTCGGCAGGCTAAAGCCGACAATCGTCTGCACGCTCCTGCGGCTGGTCATTCAGCCTGCGGTCTTTTTGCCGCTTGCCGCCCACATGGGCTTTCGCGATGAAAAGCTGGTGGCAATTCTCATTATGCTCGGCGCACCTACGACCGTCAGCTGCTATATTATGGCAAAAAATATGAACCACGAGGGCGTTCTGACCTCCAGTGTCGTCGTCTCCACGACGTTTTTGAGCTCGCTCAGCCTGACCTTCTGGCTGTTTTTGCTGCGGCGTTTTGGTCTTATTTAAAGAACAATCCGGAAGGTACGATTTCTTAAAATACGCTTTTCTAAATCGCACATTCCGGATTTCTATATTACTTTCTATGCTGTTTCCGTACCAACCACTATAACAAATGAATGCCTGCATTTTCTGCCTGCTCCAGCACATCATCCGGCCAGATGGAGGACTGTACCTCACCGATGTGCGCTTTGCGGAGGAAGAACATACAGATACGGGACTGTCCGATACCGCCGCCGATCGTCAGCGGCAGTTCCCCGTTTAACAGCGCTTTCTGGAACATGAGCTCTGCCCGCTCCGGGCACCCTGCGATGTCCAGCTGTCTCTTTAACGATTCCTCGTCAACACGGATACCCATACTGGATAACTCAAGCGCCATGTCAAGCACCGGATAGTAGACAATGATGTCACCGTTGAGCTCCCAGTCATCATAGTCCGGTGCTCTGCCGTCATGCGGCTTTCCGGAAGCGAGTGCGCCGCCGATACCCTGTACAAAAACGGCACCGTTTTCCCTTGCAAATGCGGTCTCCCTCTCCTTCGGACTCAGCTCCGGATAACGATCCTCCAGCTCCTGCGCCGTTGTAAAGATGATCTCCTCCGGGAGAAAGCATGTCACATAATCATATTCATTGGCAATATATTTTTCGGTTACACGAAGTGCCTCGTACACAGCTTTGACCGTGTCTTTTAAGTACTCAAAATTCCGCTCCTCTTTCGAGAGAATTTTCTCCCAGTCCCACTGATCGACATAGATGGAATGGATGTTGTCCGTGTCCTCATCCCTGCGGATGGCCGTCATATCCGTATAAAGTCCGGACCCGTGGGCAAAACCGTACTTTTTCAGCGCCAGACGCTTCCACTTCGCAAGCGAATGCACGATTTCCACCTGTGCGTCCTCCTGTTCCTTGATGCCGAAGCTGACCGGACGCTCCACACCGTTTAAGTTGTCGTTCAGTCCCGTCTCCGGCTTCACGAACAGCGGTGCCGATACACGCGTCAGATTCAGCTCGACAGCCAGCTGCCTTTCAAAAAAATCCTTTACCTTTTTGATTGCAATTTCTGTTTCCTTGATATTCAGGGGCGACTGATACCCCTTTGGAATTTGTATGCTGCTCATAATCGTCTCCTCTCTGCTTTTTCCTGTCAGGTAGTTGCAAAACGCTCGTTGTCCTTTTCAGTTGCCTTGTGTCTGCCTTGCATCTGCCGGTTGCCTGATGACCTTACAGCTCGCAGTTTCCTACGGTTCTCGGGAACGGGATGACATCACGGATATTGCCCATTCCGGTCAGATACATGACACACCGCTCAAAGCCCAGTCCAAAGCCGGCATGTCTGGTGGAACCGTATTTGCGCAGATCCAGATAGAACGCATAGTCGTCCTTGTTCAGTCCCAGCTCATCCATGCGGGCGGTGAGCTTGTCGTAATCGTCCTCTCTCTGGCTCCCGCCTATGATCTCACCGATTCCGGGCACGAGACAGTCCATCGCTGCCACGGTCTTGTTATCGTCATTCAGCTTCATGTAAAACGCCTTGATCTCCTTCGGATAATCCGTGACAAAGACCGGTCGCTTAAATTCCTTCTCCGTCAGGAAACGCTCGTGCTCGGTCTGGAGATCGCTGCCCCAGTGTACCTTATACTCAAATTCCTCGTTATGCTTTTCCAGAATCTCGATCGCTTCTGTGTAGGTCACATGTCCGAAATCGGAATTTGCCACATGCTCCAGTCGCTCGATCAGGCCTTTATCCACGAACTGGTTAAAAAATGCCATCTCCTCCGGTGCGTTTTCCAGCACATAACGGATAATATATTTGAGCATTCCCTCTGCGAGCATCATATCGTCCGCAAGATCCGCAAACGCCATCTCCGGCTCAATCATCCAAAATTCTGCCGCATGTCTCGTCGTGTTGGAGTTCTCCGCACGGAAGGTCGGTCCAAAAGTATATATATTCTTAAACGCCATCGCATATGTCTCGCCGTTCAGCTGTCCGCTCACGGTGAGGTTCGTCTCCTTGTTAAAGAAATCCCGGCTGTAATCTACGCTGCCGTCCTCTTTGCGCGGAAGGTTCTCCAGATCAAGTGTCGTGACGCGGAACATTTCGCCGGCGCCCTCGCAGTCACTTCCGGTGATCAGCGGGGTATGCACATACACAAAATCTCTCTCCTGAAAATACTTGTGAATCGCATAGGCAATCAGGGAGCGCACACGGAACACGGCCTGAAAGGTGTTCGTCCTCGGTCTTAAGTGTGAAATGGTTCTCAAATACTCAAAAGAGTGCCGTTTCTTTTGCAGAGGATAATCCGGTGCGGAAGCGCCCTCGATCTCGACGCTCTGTGCCTGAATCTCAAACGGCTGCTTTGCCTGCGGTGTCGCCACCAGTTCTCCGGTCACGATCACGGCTGCTCCGACATTCAGCTTGGAAATCTGCGCAAAATTCTCAAGCTTATCCGAATACACGATCTGCAGTGTCTCAAAAAAGGTTCCGTCGCTGAGAACAAGAAAACCAAAGGTCTTGGAATCGCGGATGCTTCGGAGCCAGCCTCCGACAGTCACCTGCTTTCCCAGATAGTCCTCCTTATTTTTGTAAAGGCTCTTTACTGATACTAAATCCATGTTGCATAACTCCTTCTACTGTTACTTTTTGTTTTCCTCCGATGACAGGATTCCGTTTTGTGTAAAAACCCGATGTCATTTCCATTAAATTACAGTATAACGCACATTTTAGGTGTTTACAAGTTTAATTGTCCGGTTATTTCGAGGTCGCTGTCTTCACCTCATCCTTCCAATCGTACACCACCTTGCCGTCTATGACCGTATACATGGTTTTTGTCAGTGTGAACATCGGATTGTCGGTAAAAACAGCCAAATCCGCATCCTTTCCTTCCCGGATGGAGCCGATTCTGTCATCTGCCCCGCAGATTTTTGCCGCATGGATTGTCAGCGCCTTTAAACCTCCCTCCATCGAAAGTCCCTGTTTGACTGCCAGCCCGGCATAAAGCGGCAGATAGCGGATCAGCGTGACCGGATGGTCGGACATAATCGCAAACAGAACGCCCGCCCGCTCCATGACCCCTGCTGTCTTGAAGCTTAAATTCTGGATTTCCAGCTTGGAGCGGCTTGACAGATGCGGACCTAAAATAACCGGAAAGCCGGAGGCTGCCACCTCATCTGCGATAAGATGCCCCTCCGTGCAGTGATCGAGCGTCATTTTGACCCCGAATTCCTTTGCAATGCGAATTGCAGTCAAAATATCATCCGCCCGGTGCGCATGCGCCTTTAAGGGAATTTCTCCTCTGATAACCGGCAGATAGCTCTCCAGCTTAAAATTCTCCTCCGGATTTTGTCCGCTGTTCTTTGCCGCCGCATACTGCTGTGCCTTATGAAGCTCCTGCCTCAGCATTCCGGCAATCGCCATCCTTGTACCGGGCATCTGATCCTTATCTCCGTAATTGACCTTCGGATTTTCGCCAAATGCGACCTTCATCGCCGCAGGCGCTTTCAGTATCATATGGTCGATGCAGCGTCCCTGCGTCTTAAGCAGTACCGCCTGCCCGCCGACCACGTTGGAGCTGCCCGGTCCGGTCATAACCGTCGTAATTCCGCCCATGATGGCATCATGAAAAGCAGGATCCATCGGATTCACACCGTCTACGGCGCGCAGCTGCGGAGTAAGCGGGTCTGTCATTTCGTTGCAGTCATCCCCGATGATTCCCCATTTTTCTTCGGAAATCCCGACATGGCAATGTGCGTCGATGAGCCCCGGCATGACCCATCCTCCCTCCGCGTCAAGTACCTCATATTGGTTCTTATCGTTGTTTTTCCGGTTGTTTCCTCGGTTGTTTTTTGGGGTGTTCTTCCAATTCTCTTGCAGGCTGTCCTCATCGTTATTTCCTTGTTCGTCAACGGATGTACCCCCTTCCGGCTGTGCATTTTGCAAACGGAAAGACAGCTCCTTCATCGTTCCGACTTGTGCGATTTTACCTCCCTCTATCCTGACAAAGCCGTTGTCAATAACGCCCGTTTTCTCCTCCATCGTCCAAATTTTTCCATTGATAATGAGCATACAAAAACCTCCCAGTCCGATGGATATAGTATTGACAGACTCGAAGGTTTTCATTACATAAATTCCGTCACATGCTTTCGTCGCCAGATTGGGAAAAGATTGCGCTGGCAGACAGGATTTGCCCGCTCCTTAATCCCGATCGTGTCAAAGAAGGTACGCCACAGCACCGTGTATTCATCCGTAATCTGTTCTGTCTCTGAGAGGCTCTGCGCTTCCTCAGCTGTCAGGTAACGAATGTAGAATTCTTCATTGCGGGGATGAACTGCCACGCTCCTGCGCCTGTCGTCGATGATGAGAAAATACTCCGACGGCATACGGTCCTGAAAATGCTCTGCTGTCAGGGCAAGGACATCATTTTTGGGCTCTATGTGGCTGACATATACTTTGCCGTCTATGGACGTAAAACGGGTAAACTCGTGCATAAAGTGTGCTTCGTTGCCGACATTTCTCTTAAGCTCCATAAGGCGCATGACCGGAGGATAGGAAAGCATCGATGACACCTTTGCTCCGTATGCAAATCCGAGAACCAGAAACCGATAAATCGTATCGAGCGCATCCTCCTCGCAGGAGTGCGCCGCATACAAAACATCGATGTATGCAGTAGGTGAAATCTTAGCCCGAACCGAGCGTAGTACCTTCTCCGCTTTCTCCTCGTCGCCCTCGACATGGATATATTCGTCAAACAGCTCCTGCTGAAAGACCGGCTCTCTCAAAAGCTTTATATTGCCATGTCCCTTCCTGCTTGCCCATGCGTCGTATATGCAGGTCATCATGCTTGTCAGATCGCTTTTACATGTGAATATCGTCATCGTTCCTCCATTGGGTGCTTGTGCGGGACAATCGCTTAAGCCTGCGTCTCATCTTCCGCACGCTCCCGATGCTCGATATTGCTCTTCGGAGCGTGCTTGCCCTAATGCTTGTGCAGGCTGCAGATTCATCATGACATCAGCTGCACTCCAAAATCATCAAACAAAGACATCTGTCTGGCTCCGTTCTGATGCGCAATCTGCCAGTTCTCCCTTTGGTTCGTGCCCACAAGCTGTCTTGTGATATACTGCTCGTCAATCGGGATCGGGTACATCATCCTGCCGCCGCATGTGACAAAATAGTGTGCGCGCTTAAGGACAACACCCATCTTTTTCAGGTTCTCATAGGTAAGGCTGCCATAACGGCGCGCCTTCACAATTCTGCCCGCCGACTTCGGCCCGATGCCCGGTATACGCAAAATCAAATCATACGATGCCGTCTGCAGCTCGACCGGAAACAGCTCCAGATGCCGCAGCGCCCAGTCGCACTTCGGATCCAGAAGTTCATTAAAATTCGGTTTTTCCTCCGACAAAAGTTCATCCGCCTCGAAGCCGTAAAAGCGCAGCAGCCAGTCCGCCTGGTACAATCTGTGCTCGCGCAAAAGCGGCGGCGCAGTTCCAAGCGACGGAAGGTCAGCATCTTCATTGAGCGGAATATAGGCAGAGTAGAATACTCTCTTTAAGTCGTAGCTTTGATACAGCCTCTGGGTCGTCTGTATCAGATTGTAATCAGACTCACCGCTCGCCCCGATAATCATCTGCGTGCTCTGTCCCGCCGGTGCAAAAGGTCTCCCAAGCTCTCCTCCCGTAACCGGAGCCGGCAGCTGCACGGAGCCGGTTTTCTCTGCCAGACGCGCGCTTTGGAAAATATTTTTCTCCAAATACCGATTGGACATGCTGCGCTCCATTCTCGCATCCTTGCCGATTGCCAGCCTGTGCGCCGCGATGGTGCTGCTGACCTTTCCCATCGGGTTTAAAATCGTCTGAAAGCTTTTGTTCGGGGCAAGCTTTTCAAGGCTCTCTGCGGTCGGCAGCTCCAAATTGATGCTGATGCGGTCTGCCAGATAGCCTGCCGTCGCTAACAGCTCATCGGGAGCACCGGGTATCGTCTTGACATGGATATAGCCGTTAAACCGATACTTCCCCCGCAAAAGGGCAAGCGTCTCACACATCCTTTCCATCGTGTACGCAGGATTTTTCAGCACCCCGGAGCTTAAAAACAATCCCTCAATATAGTTGCGCTTGTAAAACTCTACTGTCAGCTGACAGATTTCATCCGGTGTAAAAGTCGTGCGCACGACATCGTTGGAAACACGGTTCACGCAGTATTTACAGTCATAGACGCAGTGATTCGTCATCAGAATCTTGAGTAGGGAAATGCACCTTCCGTCTGAGGCAAAGCTGTGGCAGATTCCGCACGCCCTCGCATTGCCGAGAAATCCTTCCTTCCCCTTTCGGTCTACACCGCTGGAGGTACACGCCACGTCATATTTCGCTGCATCTGCGAGAATGCGCAGCTTCTCTTCCAGAGCCGGCTGACCAATGATGCAGGGAACCGTCTCCGCTACAAAAGCCACGTTCTGCATATTCGCATCAGCGGGTCTCTCCCCGCCGCTCATTTGTCTGTTCGTATTCATTGCCAAGCACCTCGTTTATTTACGACTTCGGATTGGTACTTATAGTATACGAACAAACGTTCTGTTTTGCAAGTATAAATTTAACTTTATTTCTATTTTGGCTCATTCACGCAAAAGCACATTTCCGTCATCGTTTAATATATGGCAAATCGAGTGCTCGACCATGTCTGAAACGGCATTTTCCGTGTAAAAAGCCATATGCGGAAGCATGAGGACATTCGGCATATCCTTCAGGATCGACATCTCCCGGTGCCCGATGACCTGATATTTGTATTCCCCGTAAAAGATTCCGAGCTCATTTTCAATCACGTCCAGCGCAGCCGCCCCGATCCTGCCGCTCTCTACTGCATCGATAAACGCAGGCGTATCGATAATACTGCCTCTCGCGGTGTTTACAAGGACAACCCCTTCCTTCATCGTCTGAATGGAATCGGCATTGACCATATGAAAGCTGCTCTCATTCGCCGGCGTGTGGAACGTGATGACATCGCTTTTGCGAAACAGCTCCTCCGGCGTGCAGTAGGTTCCGTACTTTTTTGCCTCCTCATTCGGATATGGGTCGTAGGCAATGAGGCTGCATCCAAAGCCGCTCAGATTGCGCATCACATGCGTGCCGATCTTGCCGGTTCCCACGACCCCGACCGTCAGATCACCGATTTCCCTGCCGATGCTGCCCTGCAAAGAATAGTCCATTCCCTCCGCGCGCTTTATGATGGATTTCATGCGGCGCAGCGCCATTAAGATCAGCATAACCGTATAATCCGCAACGCTTCCTGTCGAATAAGTAACGTTGCTGACCGCAAGTCCATACTTTTTTGCCGCCTTCAAATCGATATGGTCATAACCGATTGTACGGGTGGAGATGTGTCTGACCCCCTCCTTGCTCCAAAGCTTTATAATATCCTCGGTAATCGGTGTCGTCAAAACGCTGACACCCTCGCAGCCCGCTGCCAGATGGGCATTGTCCGGTGTGGGGCTTTCCCGCACCGCAACAATCTCCACGTTGTACTGCTTGCCGAATTTCGTAAAAAACTGCGCCTCATCAAAATCTCTGTAGCTGTATGCTGCTATTTTCATATTATGCACCCAATCTCAAGCGGACTTATCCGCATGGTTCCCTTCCTTCTTTTCTGACCTCGAACGGACGATCACTCCCTCTGTATCTGTCGCCTCACCCGGTCAATGTCAATATCCATTATATAGAAAAACGGTACGGTTTGAAAGTGGGAATTTTCCGCTTTGCATCCTGAAAAAGATATAGTACAATGAGGTGAATGACAGCGCTGCAGGGTTGCGCAGAAAGGAGAGCCGACATGAATCAGGCAATCGTTACACTGAAAAAGGGGGAGGGACGCTATTTCAAAGCCGGCGGTCCCTGGATTTATGACAATGAAGTGGAATCCGTTATGGGCGGTTTTGCGAGCGGCGATATCGTGATCGTTCACGACTTTGACGGATATCCGTTAGGGCGGGGCTTTATCAATTTAAACTCCAAAATCCGTATCCGCATGATGACACGGAATGTAAAACAGGAAATTGATGATGCGTTTATCCGTATGCGGGTGAAAAATGCATGGGAGTACCGCAAAAAAGTCATT
Source organism: Lachnospiraceae bacterium (assembly GCA_017476765.1). GTDB lineage: Bacteria > Bacillota > Clostridia > Lachnospirales > Lachnospiraceae > JAFUZE01. The sequence continues at coordinate 22,185 of JAFUZE010000164.1, read as the reverse complement.
GACACCTCCAGCTGCCGCATCATCTTCGGCGAAGCAGACTTTCTGCCGGGCATCGTAATCGATAAGTTTGCGGATGTGCTCGTCGTCCAGTCTCTGGCTCTTGGCATCGACCGCTTTAAGCACAAGATTCTGGATGCCTTAAAAGACATTTTGTCTGAGGACGGCATAACTATCCGCGGCATCTATGAGCGCAGCGATGCGAAGGTGCGCAGACAGGAAGGCATGGAGCTTGTAAAGGGCTTTATCGGGGAGCCGTTTGATACAAAGGTGAAAATCGTCGAAAACGATGTGCATTATTATGTCGATGTGAAGGACGGGCAAAAGACCGGCTTTTTCCTCGACCAGAAAAATAACCGGAAAGCGATTTGGAAGCTCTGCCCCGGTGCATCGGTTCTCGACTGCTTTACGCACACCGGCTCCTTTGCGCTCAATGCGGCGATGGCGGGCGCAGCAAGCGTCATCGGAGTCGATGCCTCCGAGCTCGGCATCACACAGGCTACGGAAAATGCAAGGCTGAATCATTTGGAGGACATTGTCAGCTTCCGATGTTCCGACGTGTTCGAGCTGCTGCCGCAGCTTGAAAAAGAAGGGCAGAAATTTGATGTGGTCATTCTGGATCCGCCTGCCTTTGCAAAATCAAGAAATTCCGTCAAAAACGCCACTAAGGGATATCGGGAGATCAATATGCGTGCGATGAAGCTTGTGAAGGATGGCGGCTTTCTCGCGACCTGTTCCTGCTCCCACTTTATGGACTATGAGCTTTTTACCAAAACGATCGGACAGGCTGCCGCAAGCGTGCACAAACGTTTAAGACAGGTCGAGTACCGCACGCAGGCTGCAGATCACCCGATTCTGTGGGCAGCGGATGACTCGTATTATCTGAAGTTTTATATTTTTCAGGTGTGCGGGGAGAAGTAAGGGCTATAGAGATTTTTATGATATTTATAGTGTTACAAAGACGAATGAAAATAGGATTGACAATGATACTTTGTTGGAAGCGTTTCGTGCAACTTATAGAAAAAGAGATACTATAATTTACGAGAAAAGAAATGGAAGAAATAATGGATAATGAAACGATGGCTCAGATGTGGGAACAGTTTCAAAAGAATAATTATTCTCCCCAATAATCCAGCGACTCTTGTGAAATTGCGGAAATGCCAAAGAGCTTATATATAAAATCTTCCCTATCGTCAAACATTTCCGCAATGATAATCTTATTTTCCTCAATTCTGTAGAACAAGTAATTGTGTCCAACATAAAGATATCTGTAGTCACAATCTATATCGTACATAGAAGAAATTAAAACGCCTTGTTCCTCAAAATATTCCAATCTCCTGACTGCATCTGTAATCTGTTTTAGCGACTTGGTTGACACATTTTTTCCAAATTCTTTTGTCAATCTCAGCTTTAATGCTCTAAGCTTGCGCCTTACAATTTGTGAGTATTCGACTTTTTTCAACCTTATACCCCCAGTTCTGCTTCCAGTTCATCCGCAGATATCGTACCTTCTTCGCAAATCGAAATTTCCGCTTCATTTAGTTTGCTCATAAGTTGATTGAGAGCTTTCATCTTGTCAAGCTCATCCAACTCCTTCATATCTATGATAGCGCACTGACCATGTCCATTGCGAGTAAGATACACTCTATTTCCGTATGCAACTTCATTGATTACAGATGTATAATTTCTCAAATCCGAAATAGGTTTGATATTAGGCATAACCCTTCCTCCATTCAATATGATGATGTCTTTTAAGTGATTATAGTATACTCTTTTGCAACAAATTATTCAATATATTTCACTGCAAATTTGCAGCAAGCGAAACAATTGGAAATTTATACAGTTGTTTTCCCATTACAGATACAATGACTATTTTGATACATCAGCCAAATACGCAATACCATGAATGTCAACACTACTCCTAACAAATTTAATGTACGGGATTAGGGAAACACTGATTAAGTGTTTCCCGCGCGAAATTCGCAGGCACAAAGTGCCTTTCCACAGCGAATTTCTGCGCATCCATGCGGAGCAATCTAAGGAAAAGCTGATTTAATCAGCGTTTCCTTAGAAATCATGTGCCTGTTCTGATGCTTTACAGATGGGGAACACATAAAAAGCACCAGAAACACCGCCACAAACGCTCCGACCAGATACACCGGATAATAGTACATGAACAGGCGGGACGGAGCTGTCAGAAAAATGAGCGGAACCTTACACAAATGTGCAGCAAGCAAAGCCGCGTATCCCCACCTTCTTTTCGCAAGCAAAACGATGAGAACCACCGTCAGAAGAATCAGAGGGAGCATCACATGATAGACAACCGGATACAGCCACAGCTTCTGCGTGTAATCGCCCTGTCTTCTCAGCTCCAGAAAGCAGATTACGCTGTTTCGCACCTTTGTGCTTATCGCCTGATTGCCGGTCATCGCCGCAAACCGCTCGTGGTTCGGCACTCCTCTGTCCTCATAAATCGTTGTCGTATTTTCCAGCAGGTCACCGGACTCTAAAAAGGTTTGGGTGCGCTCCTTTAAAAAGACCTTCGGATACCGCACAACCAGCTTTCTGTATGCCTTCTGAAAGCTTTGAAATTCCTCGTCGGAATAGTTCAGCCTCCGGAATCCCTCCGCCGACCAGAACAGTGCGATTCCGTTTTTTCCCTGCTCATAACCGGTTATCGCAATCTGTACATCGATGACCTTGTCGATGTCCTTAAGCAGACCTTGCAGCTCATCGATTTCCTCCTGCGCCGCAGAATTTTTTTTGCCGGAAGAAACCATTCCGCCATCATTGGCAGCATTCTTCTCGCTGATGTCGTTTCCGTCATCGTCCGTGGTGTCAGTATCGTCATAAATCCGTACTTCATCCGTATTTCCCTCTTCTGTCAAATCCGCAAGCTCTTCCTGCGCCGCATAGACAAGCGGCACGATTGGCAGAACAACCGATGTCAGCGTATACTCGTTCCCGTTTCTCATTTTACTTCCGATCTGCTGCGGAAGAAACAGCGCCATCGTTAAGGCAAGCATTCCGCATAATACCCTTGTCATAACCTTCCTTGACATTCTGCCCCGAAATAACAGGATAAAACAAAACGGAAAAGCCGCAAAATAGTATAATGCCTCTGTCCGCAGGCTGATGACGACCGGAACGACCGCAAACAGCGAAGCAAAATCCTTCCCTGTCAGCTGTCTGCCCCGCACCGCCTGCACGCTTAATACGACAAGCCTCACGAGCATGTACAATTCAAAATACGCATACAGGCTCATGCGCATCGGGTACAGGTTCGAGTCAAGCACCGGAAGGCACAAAAACGGAAGATACATGGCATAAATCCATTTCCCCCGGATAACATTCATGCTCCTGATCTGATAGATGATGCTTCCTGTCAGTATGCTGATGAGGAAACACTGCATGAGCACGACACTGACCGGAAACGGACAAAACATAAGAGCCACAATATAAAAGAGGCTTGTCAGATAATTCTGCCAGAACTCAAAAAAGGCTTCCTGCGCCGTGAACAAAATTCCGAACTCATCCATTCTCCAGATTCCCGGATATGTCAGGAAAAGGAGAACGAGCAGCAGAGCAAAATAAACCGCGATAAACCTTACATATTCGCGCGGCGCTTTCTTTATGAGATAATACAAATAGTTGTAAAATGTTAGCAGCGCAGCAAGAAAAGCCAGCTTGCAAAACCATGTAATCGCAGACTTTCCCATCATGAGCGGAGACGAAAAATCAAACAGAACATAAGTAAAAATCATCCGGTCGGTAAAAAAGCTGACCGCAAAATGCAGACAGGCAAGGATACAAGCTGTTTTATTCAAATACTCATGACAAAAAAGAGAAACTTCCCCTTTGATTTTTGTATACATATCGTTTTCCTCACAATGCCCTCAGGTTTCTTTCCGAATTTATGCGCAAAGAAGATGTATATCCACACATATCACTATGGATGAATATACATCTTACATAAGCTCATCAAAGCGCCATTGTACTGTACCGTTCATGCTTAGCAAAATAACTGTGCCAAATATACTGCCGTCACAGCTTCTTTTCGCCATATTTTCTTATAGGATAATACAAAACAAGTCCTTCGTCAACTAAGCATGCGGCTTCTTTTATTATAGCGCAGCTCCTTTTCTCTCATAAAACCTGCTCACCTGCCACATACAAGTGATAGCTGCCGGCATCCACGTTTGCATAGTCCCCGTCAAAGCAGCTGATATAACTGTCTCCGGTAAGCGTCCATGTGGAATCCGCGCTGAGCGTGACATCCACCTGTCCGCCCTCTCCGTCCGGATTGACGGCACCGGAAAAGCTCGAGCCGTTCTGCATCGTGAGCTTCAGCGTCGAGATGCTGTCCACGAGTATGTTGCCTTCTATTTGCTGGTAATCAGCTGTTATAACGACATCACCGCCGTTTGCACCCTGCGTTCCCCAACCGCGGGAGGAGCTGTTGCCCTCTATGCGGAGAAACGTATCATTTGCAAGCGTAAAAGCTACACCTTTCAGGTTGATCTCACAGTCGGTATTTGTCACATAGAACATATCTCCTGCCTTCGCGGTAATGCTTCCGCCCTCTGCCGAGAAATACGCCTCTCCGATATCCGCATCTCCCGACATGCTCTGGTAAATCATAATATTGTGGATGTTCTCATCCGAGTCACCGTGGTAGGTATTGCTCATATTTCCCGTGACATCACAATCCTTGAGGGAAACGGAATTTTTTCCTTCGACAACAACGCCTTCACTGGCATTTGCCGTCAGTGTCGCATTCGAAACGCTGATGTCCGCCGTACAATAGACCGCCGGGCTTCCTGTTCCGTTTGTCACATAGCTGCCGCCGGTTACATTGACCGTCCCGCCGCCGCGGTCACTTCGAATCGCTGCCGCCGAGTTTCCCTGCGTCTCGACATCCAGATTCGTCGCATTCATCGTTCCGCCGCCGGTCGTCTGTATGCCGCCGGAATTATTTTGTGTCGTGCGGATCGTAGAATCGGAAATATTGACGACCGTTCCCTCTCCGTAGCTAAATACACCATTGCCGTTGACGACGCTCGTGTTTACCGTTGCTCCGGTGATCGTCACGTCCGCTCCGTTACATACTAAAAGTCCTGCATTCGCTCCGTAGAAATCTCCGTTTTCCGTGTTTGATGAGGAACCGGACTCTTTTGTCACGGTGATCTGATCGAGTGTGACAGTCGCTCCGTCTACGCGAAGCGCATTCTCGTCATCGCCTGTGGAAGTATAGGTCTCCTGACGATAGGTTCCATCCTCGTCAATCGTATTGGCTGCCGTTCCGTTTGTCACCTCGCTGCTGCCGCCAAAGCCGCCTCCTGCATTCAGATTTCTGACAACGACGCTCACTGCCTGATTGTTACTGTCAAGCTCTATTTCCAGAACGCTTCCCACAGCAATATCATCCATCGAGCCTTCACTGCTGCCCTGCAAAAATTCGACTGTCACCGTCGTATCATCCGTGACGGTAAAGGTAATGCTCTCCCCGCTCCCGGTAAAACTGCTGCCACCAAAGCCTGCGCCGCTTGGCATATTGCCGTCCGGCTTCTCTCCGCTTGGCTTCTCCGGTGGTGTGCCGCCTTGTTCGTTACTTCCCGGCGTCTCTCCGTCTGTCGGCGCTTCTCCGCTTGGTCTCTCCGGCAGTGTGCCGCCTTGTTCGTTATTTCCCTGCGTCTCTCCGTCTGTCGGCGCTTCCCCGCTTGGTCTCTCCGGTGGTGTGCCGCCTTGTTCGTTACTTCCCTGCGTCTCTCCGTCTCTCGGCGCTTCCCCGTCCGGTCTCTCCGGCAGTGTGCCGCCTTGTTCGTTACTTCCCGGCGTCTCTCCGTCTCTCGGCGCTTCCCCGCTTGGTCTCTCCGGTGGTGTGCCGCCCTCCGGACCGTTGCCACCGCCCGGTTTTTCTCCCATCTGCGCCTGTGTCAGTTCCCCGACATCCGCTGTAATCTGATTCCCGTCAACTGCGGTAACCTGTACCACTGCAGTCGTCGTTTCCTCAGATGCATTTTGAACCGCATCATCTGTTTCTTCTATTTCCTCAAGCTGTGCGATGTTCTCGCTATTCTGATTGCCTCCGCATCCTGCAAGCAGTGCTGCCGAAAGCACCAAAGTACATCCCAATGCCATAAACTGTCTCTTCTTCATAAAACACATCTCCTCTCCGTCCATACACTCAGTATGATGCCGGGGGCAAAAGCCCTTCGGGCATTTTCTGCATACTATATACAGCACTTTCAAATAAATTTGAGCACTGCATATGGTATGCAGAAACGTGCTTACGCACCTTTTGACCCCACATCTCAGTATGCTTTTGTACCCGATTCCTATGCCCAATGCGGTAAGCTGATACAGAAGGCTGCTCCGCATCCATTTGACACCGGAATCATGTTATCTGTTACTATAATGACTCTTTTTGTTCAAATTATGTTGAGTATGTGAAAATCCTGTGAAAAGTAAAACCGGAATGGATTGACCTTGCTCCATGAGAAATGATATCATGATTTATATCCAAAAGACTATATGCTGATATGGAAGGAGAAAAAATGATGCAGGGAAACAACGAGGAAAAGAAAAACAAATACGCCGGAACACAGACGGAAAAAAATCTGGAGGCAGCATTTGCCGGAGAGTCACAGGCAAGAAACAAGTACACTTATTTTGCCTCTGTTGCAAAGAAGGAGGGCTATGAACAAATCTCAGCCCTGTTTTTGTAAACTGCCGACAATGAAAAGGAGCACGCAAAAATGTGGTTCAAGGAGCTGTCCGGCATCGGAAATACGGTGGATAATCTGAACGCTGCTGCTGACGGCGAAAATCACGAATGGACCGATATGTATGAAGAGTTCGCTAAAACAGCGGATGCAGAAGGCTTTCCGGAGCTTGCCGAAAAGTTCCGCATGGTCGGTGCCATCGAAAAGCACCACGAGGAGCGTTACCGTGCACTGCTTCACAACATTGAGACCGCACAGGTCTTTGAAAAGAGCGAGGTAAAGGTCTGGGAGTGCCGCAACTGCGGACACATCGTGGTCGGAACGAAAGCACCGGAGGTATGTCCTGTCTGTGCCCATCCGCAGAGCTATTTCGAAGTAAACGCTGCCAACTACTGATCTGCAGGATACTGCAAATATCTGATATAGTGGAAGCATAAATCAAAAGGGAGGCATAACCTATGAGTATTGAGAAAATAAATGACAGAAAAGTTGCTGTGATCGGATGTGGTTTTGTCGGCTCCGCCTCCGCGTTTGCACTGATGCAGAGCGGACTGTTCTCGGAGATGGTTCTGATTGATGCCAATCAGGAGAAGGCAGAGGGAGAAGCGATGGATATCTCGCATGGCGTTCCGTTCTCCAAACCGATGAACATCTATGCAGGCACCTATGACGATATCGCCGATGCCGCCATCATTGTTGTAACTGCCGGTGCGGCACAGAAACCCGGCGAGACACGTCTGGACCTCGTTCAGAAAAACGTAAATATTTTCAAAAGTATCATTCCGGAAATTGCGAAACGGAGTTACGAAGGGATTCTTCTGATCGTCTCAAACCCGGTAGACATTCTTACCTACGCAGCATTAAAGCTTTCCGGGCTTCCGGAGAATCATGTGATCGGCTCCGGAACGGTTCTTGATACAGCCAGACTTAAAAATCGTCTTGGGCAGCACCTGTCGGTAGACAGCCGCTGTGTACATTCCTTTATTATCGGTGAACATGGCGACAGTGAGATTGCCGCATGGAGCAGTGCCAATGTCTCCGGCGTGCCGCTGAATGATTTCTGTGAAATGCGCGGACATTTCAACCACGCAGAAGCAATGGAAGAAATCGCTAACGATGTACGCATGAGCGCCTATGAGATCATTGAGAAAAAGAAAGCTACCTACTACGGCATTGCAATGTCGGTAAAACGCATCTGCGAGGCGATTGTGAGAGACGAAAAGTCGATACTGCCTGTTTCCAACATGACGCATGGAACGTATGGCATCCATGATATTGTTCTCAGCCTTCCGGCAATCGTCGGCAAGGACGGCATCGAGACACAAATACCGATTTCTCTTGACGAGACAGAGATCGCTGCCCTGAAATCCTCCGCAGAAATACTGAAAAAGACGGCGGAGTCCGTAGGACTTTCCTAATCATAAGAAGTCACCGTACCAAAAAAGAACTGTCATATAGCTGATACGCACACCCATGTGAGTGATGCACAGCTGATAAAAAATATCGCTCCGAATCGATTCCTGTCTTTTGCAGCGCAATCATTGGTATCCTTTACGAAATATAAGGACTAAGCAGATGCCTGCCAAAAAGACCGGATATCGGTTTCGAAGCGATATTTTTATTGTGAGCAAAAGAACGGTCAGGACAATCTTTAATACTCTTTCGTCACCTCGGACAGATCGTACATTCTCATAAATTCGTCCAGGTCTTGCTCCCCCCGTATGAGCATAACCTCCTCAAACCGTCCGGTATGAATATCCTTAAAGCCTGCCACCTGTTCCCCGGTACATATGCTGCACCGCAAGATGGGACGTTTATTCTCCTTGTCATATTCCTTTTGCGGAGTTTTCTTCTTAAAGAACATTGTGCTGCGCTCTCTTTCCTGTATGACGCTGCCGGGCAATCCGACATGGGCGATTGGTTTTCACGCTGTCAAAATATATAAATATTCTATTATTTCAGGTGGGGTTTGTCAACAAATGGAATGCGGAAGGAGTCAGTCAATATGGCAATAGATTAGGTGACAGTAGATTACAGTCAAAAAACATAAATTATTGCTTGTCAATATATACCGTTTGCACCATACTGTAAATAATATTATAGCAAAAGGCAGGGGGCATTATAATGAATGCAACTTTCAAGTCAACTGATGCCTTAATGCAGCATCTTAGAGATCATGGGATTGCGATTTCCGGAGACACCCAAAAGCAACAGCTTATTAACACCGGATATTTTCACGGATATAAAGGATATCGTTTTTTTGAAACCTCATTCAATAAACTACCCTTCACATCCTATAATGAAATCAACGCCACAGTCCAATATGATACAAAGCTCAAGTCTCTTTTATATGGTAAAATGATGTTTATTGAAACTGCTCTTAAAAACATAGCTTTAAATACGATAATGGCAGAAACTGGGTCAAGCAGCGTTTATGATATGTATGATAAAGTTGTGAGTAGTTATAAGAATGCTCCTGCCGGTACTCGTGAGGACTTAAAAAAGAAATATCAGAATGATAAATTGAATCTTCAAGGTTCTATCCAGAATGTGATTGCTCATAATGATGTTGTATATGATACTCGTTTTCGTAAAATGGATGCTTCCAAACCAATGAAGCAATGTTTGATTTTTGAAACAGGATTGCCATACATAAATTTCAAGACAATCGGAGATTATATCATACTTATCTGCTACTTTTTAAATCTGTTAAAAGTTTCTAAAACAGAAATCAAAGAATTTATACCGGAATTTGAGAATACGACAAAAGAATATAAAAACTCTGTCGGCACAGAGGTATCAGCTATTACTATCCACCCTGATTTGTCTTCAAGAATGACAATCTTAAAAGAATTTATATAATCCTTGCATAATCTGCATGTTTATAGTATATTATTTATAGCAATTGGGGTATGTATTTGCGGATACATACTTGGAGGAGCCGGAAACATCCGGCTCCTCTTTGATTTTAATACAGATAACACACTCTCAGCATTTATTTCAGTAAGCTCTTTACCTCCTCAAGCACCTCATCATACTCTGCCATCAACGCTTCGTGATGCTCCTTGATAAAGTCCAGATTTTCCTCCTTGCCGGCAAGCTCCAGCTCGTAGGCCCTGTCAGCAAAATCCATCGCACCGATCATTTTCGAATTGCTCTTGAGGCCGTGCACGAGCACGACGTATTGCCGGACGTTCCCGGACTCCAGCGCAGCCCGCATCGTCTCCTTCTTCTCATCACCCTGCTCGAGATAAACCGCGAGAAGCTCCTTATAAAAGCCCTCATCACCGGTTGCATACTCGATTCCGATATCTGTCTGTATGTGCGTGCCGGCACTTTCCGGCGTTTTTTCCTGCCGGTCGGTCATTCCGGCTGCCGCAGGCTCATTTCCGCTCGCTTCTCCTGTATTTTCCGCTGCCGCAGGCTCATTCCCGCTCGCTTCTGCCACATTTTCCGCCGCAGGCTTATTCCCACTCGCTTCTGCCACATTTTCCGCCGCAGGCTTATTCCCGCTCGCTTCTGCCACATTTTCCGCCGCCGCAGGCTCTTCCATCTCTGTTTTGGCTGCGTCCCGGGCTGCCGGCTGCATCTCCGTATAACGGATATATTTCTTGAGCATCTCGATCAGCCGCCCATACTCGATCGGCTTACTGAGATAATCCGTAAATCCGTGCTCCAGGTAAATATTTTTGCTTCCCTCGACGACATTTGCCGTCAGTGCGATGACCGGCGAATCCGCACACAGATTATCCGGCATGCTCCGCAGCTGCGCAAGCGTTTCGAGTCCGTCGATATCCGGCATAAAGTGGTCGAGAAAGATCACGTCAAACACTTCCTTCCGCACCCGTCTGAGACATTCGTAGCCACCCGAAGCCTTCGTGACCTGTATCTGCGTATCCTTTAAGAGCTTTTCAAACACGATCAGGTTCATCTCATTGTCATCGACTACCAAGACCTTCACATCCGGCGCAACGATTCCCGCCTCGTATTTGTTCTCACTCTCCTCCTTGATATGCTCCTTCCAGTTCCCGATCTTTGTCTCGTCCAGCACCTTCTGCGGCAGGAGCACCGTAAAAGTACTTCCCTCGCCATAGCTGCTCTCTACATAAATCTCGCCATTCATGTTGTCGATCAGCTTTTTCGTGATGGCAAGCCCGAGCCCGGTTCCCTCAATGCTCCGGTTCTTCCTCGTATCGAGCCTCTCAAAGCTCTCGAACAGCTTTTCCTGATCCTCCTTCCGGATGCCGATGCCGGTATCCTTCACCTCTATTTTCAAAAGAATCGTATCTTCGTCCCGGCTGTCCTCAGAAACGTGCAGCTCTACCCTTCCGTCATTCGTGTACTTCACGGCGTTTGACAGAATATTCGTGAGAATCTGGCGATTCCTCACCACATCTCCATAGAGCCCGTTCGGTATGTCCTCCTCGACAAAAACATCTACCTGCAGCGATTTCTCATTCGCCCTGACTTCGACCATGTTCACGACATCACAGATGAGCAGCCCCAGCGAATAGGAATCCTCCACGATTTCCATCTTGCCCGCTTCAATCTTGGAAAAATCAAGAATATCATTGATCAGGGACAAAAGCGTGTGGCTCGCACGGCTGATATAGGTCGCATACTCCCGGATATTGGCATCCGTACTCTCCTTGAGAATCATTTCATCCATACCGATCACCGCATTGATCGGCGTCCGAATCTCATGGGACATGTTGGCAAGGAACGTCGATTTTGCCTGATTTGCCAGCTCCGCCTCCTCCTTCGCCTGCCTGATCTGCTCATACTGCCTGTTGATGAGCGCCATGTTGCCGAGCCTTGCGATCATCCACGCCAGAAAGGTCACAAATGTCACGCAGACAAAGGTCAGATAAATTCTGAAATACGGTCGCTCAAAAATCTGCGCATCCTTATAAATCGCAAACGTCTCCTCCCGGACGACCGCTTCATTTGCCTCGTCGAGAATCTGCACATGCAGCGTATAATTCCCGTAGGGCAGGTTCGTGTACACGAGCGGCGAGAGCTCGTTCTGGTAGACCGTCACACCCTGATCGTCCGCACCCTGAAGGTAAATATGGATGAGTGGATTGGAGAGCGTGTAATTCAGAATCGCCGCCTGTATCTGGATACGCTTCGCATTTGACGGAATGACATAGTTCCCCTCCTGCGCATCCACCGGCGTATCATCGCTTGTGATCGTGTTAATTCGGATATTGTAGCTGTTGTCAAACGAGTTGTAGCTTCCCGTTGCGATCTCACGCACGCCGTCCGTACAACATAAAAGCAGCTGTCCGTCCGAAATCGTATTCCACGCATTTGCGGTAAGCGTCGTATTAAATCCCCGCGTGTGGTTGAGCAGCGTGTAGTGATACGGTTCGTTGTCGAGCAGCACCTGCTCCCTGACAATAAAAATACCGGCACTTGAGCTGATCCACGCCTCTCCGTCCTGTGTGATATACACATCGTAGTTATTGCTGTAAGGAAATTCGGAAAGCCGCCTGATTTCCTCTCCGTTATCGTAATAGAGCGCATTGCTCGTCACATAGAGATATCCGCCCGTACATGGAACGATGCGCAAAACGACAAGCGTCTTCAGTCCTTCCTGTGCGCCGATATGTCCGGTAACCTTCCCGCCTTTGATCACATAAATGCCGTCTCCGTCCGACGCGGCGAGAACGCTCCCATCCTCCGTCTCCACCATCGATAAAATCTGCGGCGTGGAAAGACCGTCCGCCTCACCGATCGATGCCGTCACCTTGCCGTCTGTAAGATACGTCAGCCCCATGTTGCTGGCAGCCAGTATACTGCCGTCCGACAGCTCCATGACGGATCGGAACCGTCCGCCCGTCGTTCCTGCCGTCGCCTCATTGTAGCAGATCACATTCTGCGAGGTATCGATTTCCACCAGACCATCCTGCCCGTAGGTGCTGATCCAGAGGTTCCCGGCACTGTCCTGAAACAGATGTCTTACGCGTACTCCTTCAAACCGCTTCAGAAAATCATACTGTTTTTTCTCATAGGTGTTTTTATCAATGACCAAAAGCCCGTTGTCCATTCCGATGTACAAATCATTCCCGGCTATCAAAAGCGCATTGACAACGCTTTCGGTAATTCCCGCCTTCTGAAAGAGATCTATGAACGGATTTTCCGAGAATTTCATGATTCCCTGCTTGTTGGAGGCAAACCAGATATCTCCCTGATAATCAATCGTCACATCGCTGATCGAGCTCTCAAAGCCGGTGCGGGACAGCTGCGTGATCGTTCCGTCAGCATCCAGATATCCCAGTCCGTTCTCCGCACAGAAGAAGTACCCTCCGTCGAGCCCGTTATACCGAAGTGCATTGTAGTAGGAGGTCGAACCTGTCGAAATCAGCTTTTTGTGAACCGCAGCCCTTCCGCCGAAGTACAGCTGCTCGAGCATGGACGACGATGTACCTGCAAGCAGCTCCCCCGCCCCTCCGTATTCTATCGCAGTATAATAGACCCCCGTCTCCTGCTGAAAATATTTTTCGGACAATATTTTGCCGCCCTTTAAAAAGAAAAGCATACCGCCGTTCGTCACTCCGCCGACTACGCCATCCTCCATGTAGGTCAAAGAGCGCACATAGTTAATGTTCTCCCAGTCATCAAAGGTTGTGATGACTTCCTGCTCATCAATGACAGACAGATACGCCACCGTGCCTACATATATATTTCCCTTCTCATCCTCGCAGATGCATCGTATGGAATCCGCAGAAAGCCCGTCCTCCATCGTATAGAACCGGATCGCTCCTGTCTCAGGCTCATAGCACGCCAGTCCGCTGTCGTTTGTCCCGATCCACAGACGGTCCTTCCCGTCCACATAGAGCACCATGACGTTGCTGATGCGCTCATCCAGCACCATCCGCTCGAAATGGGAGCCGTCATACCGGTAAAGACCGGAATATGTCCCCGCCCAGATATAGCCGTCCGCAGTCTGCGCAACCGCATTGATTTCCGCAGATGCCAGCCCGTCATCCGTGTCATACGAGGTTGCCTCATATTCCGAGGCATAGTCTTCAGCATGTGCCACACTGCCTGCGCAGGGCGATAATGCCGCCGCCAGAGCCGCACCCATTATTGCCAGCACAAAAAAGATACCTTCTCCTTGCTCCTCCTTCGGCTTTCTCCTTGTGAGCTTTAAAAGCAGCATCGCAATAAACAGGCTCAGCGCCTTGTCCGGCATATCCACAAATGCCTCTCCCAAAATGCTGCACAGCGCTTTGACATTGATGTCCCGAAGCAGCATATTGACCAGTCCGTCCCCCCAGATATTTCCCGTGTAGCCCTGATAAAAAATGAAATTGAGCGGTGTCGATAAAACGACTGCCACAAAACCCGCAAAAACCGCTGTCGCAATGACCAAAAAGGCATCGTTTCTCTTTTCCTTCGGAAAGACATAGCCGACCGAAAGACCCACGCCGATACTCACAATGGAATACCCGAATACCTTGTGGTTCCAAATTCCCATAATACCATTCATCGCCGCACCGGTCAGCGCTCCTGCCACCGGGCCGAGCTGAATTGCCGAAAAGAACGTGCCGATCGAATCCAGCCAAAACGGAAGCGACAGCCTCTGCGCTGTCACTCTTCCGATCACATTCAGCACAATGCCTATGATGATCATTCCGATATTTTTCCATGTAGGCGCAAAGAGCCATCTGCGCTGTTTATCGTTTGTTTCCTCGCTCATACCGTTCCTCCCGGATTTGCAAAACACGCACACCGGCGTCAGGATATGCCCGCGTTTTGCAATGCTCTTCCTGTTCTCTCATAAGTACTTACAATGTCAGGACTTACGTTTTTCCCTCATATCGTAACGAATATCCTCATCGATCATCTGAAGCATAAGCTCCGCAATTTCAGGATCAAACTGCGTCCCTCTTCCTTTCTCGATCTCGCTGCGGACAACCTCCTGCGGAAGCGCATCCCTGTAGCTGCGGAAGGAAGACATCGCATCATAACAGTCCGCAACACATACGATTCTCGCAATCTCCGGTATATCCTCCCCCGCAAGGCCGTCAGGATAGCCCTTTCCGTCATAGCGCACATGATGCCAGTGCGCCCCTACGCTGAGCAACGGCAGCTCCGATATATTCTCGAGAATTTTCGCTCCCATAACGGTATGCCCCTTGATGATTTCATACTCCTCATCGGTCAGTCGTCCCGGCTTGTTAATAATATCGTTTGCAACACCGATTTTGCCCACATCGTGCAGGAGTGCGGCATAGTACACGTCCTCGACCTCCTGCGGCGTTTTTCCCATACGCACCGCAAGCTCTCTCGAATAATCCGCCACGCGGTTGGAATGTCCGTTTGTGTAGGCATCCTTTGCATCGATTGCCCCTGTCATCGCATACATGATCTGTCTGGAAAGATTTTTGATCTTTCTGTGGCTCTCCTTCAGCTCTGCCGTCTTTTTGTCAACCTCGTCCTGAAGGGAATCCTGTAAATGCTTCAGCTCCAGTATCCGGTTGATCCGCTGCAGCGCCACCTGCGCCACGAACGGCTTTTGGATGTAGTCCCTTGCACCTGCCTTGAAAATTTCCACCTCGATATTTTTATTGTGATCCGCAGTCAGAAACACGACCGGAATATCGGCACAGTCCTTCATCTCATGCATCTGCTCCATCATCTGCAGTCCGTTCATATCCGGCATGTGATAATCCAGCAGAATGATATCCGGCTTCCTTCTCTTTAGGAACGCAAGCGCTTCCGTGCCGGAAGCGACACACTCCACCTGATAGCGAATGTCAAAAATCCTCTTCGTCAGCATTCGGTTCATCGGTTCATCATCCACAACAAGAACGACATCCTTATGGTCAACCAAAAGCGCCCGCTTGATCCGGTCGATCAGTTCCCCCGGAAAGACCGGCTTCTGCACAAAGTCCAGTGCACCTAAGCGGATTGCCTCCGTCATATCCCGCCTGCCTCCGGCGCCAGTCAGGAACATGACCTTCGTATCGGCAATATCCGGCGTATCCCGAATCTCCGACAATACTTCAATTCCGCTCATTCCCGGCATCTCGATATCCAGCAGCAGGAGGTCGATTCCGCCTTCCTTCAATCTCTCGATTCCCTCTCTTCCCGAAACAGCAGTCACTGTCTCATAGCCGCTCTGCTTTAAGATGTATTCCGCCATCTTGAGCTTCAATATATCATTATCGACAACTAATATTTTTTTCATCCTATGTACTCTCCATATCCTGCCGTCACCACGGCGTTCCCACATTTTCCCGATTACCTGTAAGCTGCATTTATGATTCCAGTGCAAAAAGCCATTCTCCACACCCCGCTTGCACATAAGTGGAGAGATGCGTTTCTTGCACGCCCCATATGAGCATGAAGCGGGGCGAAGCACCACCAGAATGCGAATCCAAGACAACAGGGTCTCCCTGTTGTATACGGGGAGGATTGTGGGAGCACGAAGTGCGGAACAATCCGTTGGAATCATTTTGCACTGAAACCATTTTATATCAAAGCCTCATCAGAAGTTGGCAAGCACGAACTGAATGAGCAAACAAACATCCAGCATGAGTGCACAGGTTGCCGCAATCTTATGCATTCTTCCCCCCGAGGTTTGAACGACCTGTATCTTCGGATCAAGCTCAATCTGCTCAAAGCGCTCCCTGACCACATCCAGATCGACGCTCCTGCCCTCCTCAAGCTCCTTTTTCCAGTCCTCCATATCCTGATATACCGCATTGCACTTGCGGATATACTCCTCGCACGCCTGAACCTCATGCGCATACACATCCCACCGGCACAGCTCCGTCAAAACCTTTCCGAGCGCTCCCTGCCTGTCTATCTCTATCAGAATCAGTCCCCGGATGATCTTGTAAATGCAAATCGGAAATCCGATGAGCATGACAAATTGAAAAAAAGCAAACAGAACCGTCCCTATCACAAATCCGGCTACATCTCTCGAAGCTTGCAGCTCCATAAGAAGCCAGTATATGAAAAGCATGAGCAGAACAATCCCTGTGCAGATTTTCACCTCTGATGCGGCATCCTTCTGTCGTACATATGCCGTCTTCAGCTGACTCTGGACGCGGTATCTGGCAAAGGAAATTTTTTCCATATAGGTAGAAATCCAATATTCTCCCGCATCCGAATACAGAAAATCCGGTCTCTGCGTCTGTACAAGATTCTCTTCCATGCCTTCCTCCTCCATAGATAAATAAAAATGCCCCAAACCCTTCCTGCAAAGATTTGAAGCATCCTTAAAGCGTGCCGCAGACCGGAATCGAACCGGTACTGTATCGCTACAACAGGATTTTAAGTCCTGCGCGTCTGCCAGTTCCGCCACTGCGGCTCAATAACTGCCTCTGCCCGTCACAAATGCAGAACAATTATTTTAATGGATGGAGAAGGATTCGAACCTTCGAAGGCGGTGCCAACAGATTTACAGTCTGCCCCCTTTGGCCACTCGGGAATCCATCCATTCTTTCGCGCTCTCAAAATGTAATCCTTTGAAATCGCCCTGACAATATCCATTTATATCATATAAACCGATAAAAAGCAAGTAAAACATACGGTATTGTGCTTAGGAGCTTAAGCATTTTCATAATGAATGACAATGGCAGAGGTCTTCGGCAGTGTGACCGTAATCTTTCCTGCGTGTACCTCGTACTCTGCCGGTTCTGTCGTAAAGCCGTCCTCGGTGGACTGAAGCAGCGCATACATCCTGCACTCACGCGGCACGCCCAGCTCCCAGACCGCAATCTCCTTTGTGATCTCATGTTGATTGTTGTTGACAACAATGACATTCTGTGCCTTCTGATTAAAGCGTCCGTAAGCAATAATATTGTAATCGGCAAGCAGATACTTGACCGAGCCTGTCAAAAACTCCTCGTGCTCCTTGTGAACCTTGATTGCTGCCTTATGGAAAGCGATCAAGTCCGTATCCTCATGTCCCCACGGATACGTTCTGCGGTTATCCGGGTCGGTAAAGCCGCAGACACCCGCCTCATCTCCGTAATAAATGGTCGGTGCGCCCGGCCAGGTCATCTGTACAACAACCGCTTCCTTTAATACGGCTTTGTTGACGCCCTCATTCGCCGCCTCCGGTCCCATCGTGTTCACTCGTCCGACCTTCTTGTTCGTTCTGGTCAAAAAGCGCGAGTGGTCGTGATTCGACAGCTCGTTCATGGCAGCCTGCAGGGCAGGAGTCGTAAACGCTACGCTATGATGAGTCATCGCCCCGAAAAAGCTGTCCGCATTGCCATACAGATCCTCCCTGTAATCATCGCTGTGCTTCTGCATCCCGGTCAGAAACCATGTGAGCGGCTCCATGAACGCATCGTAGTTCATGACGGTATCCCACTCGCCGTTTTCAATCCATTCCTTCGGACTGCCGTAATGCTCTGCCAGTACGATCGCATTCGGGTTTGCCTCGCGGACCGCAGTTCTGAAATCCTTCCAGAACTGATGGTTGAACTCCGGGCTGTGTCCGAGGTCTGCTGCCACATCCAGCCGCCATCCGTCCACATTGTAAGGTGCGCTCACCCATTTTTTGGCAATATATAAGATATAATCATATAATTCTCTCGATGCCTCATAATTCAGCTTCGGAAGCGTATCGTGACCCCACCAGCCGTCGTATGTATGGTTATACGGCCACTCATCGTGATAGAATTTGAAATAGTCATGATACGGACTGTCCTTCGAGATATAGGCTCCCTTTTCATATCCCTCAAAATTCTCGTAGATGCGTTCCTTATCCATCCACTTGTTGAACGAGCCGCAGTGATTGAACACACCGTCGAGAATCACCTTCATTCCGCGCCTGTGCGCTTCCTCGACAACCTGACGGAACAGCTCATTGCTGGCATCGAGATTCTTTTTGTTCGCGATACGGTTGATGTATCTCGTTGCAAACCGGTTCTCATTGACTCCCTCTCCGAGCAGCTCGCCCTGATCGTCCACGATTTTTCCGATATGCGGATCGATGTTGTCATAGTCCTGTATGTCATATTTATGATTGGACGGCGAGACGAACAGCGGGTTGAAATAAATCACATCAATGCCCAGCTCCTGCAGATAGTCCATCTTATCGAGGACACCCTGCAGATCACCGCCGTAAAATTCACGCACACCCATCGTGGCAGGATACTTACTCCAGTCATCCACCTTATTCACATGTTCACCGATATAAGTATACTCATCCGTCAGCACATCGTTCGCGGAATCGCCCTTGCAGAACCGATCCACATAAATCTGGTACATGACGGCGCCCTTTGCCCAATCCGGTATTTTCTGACCCGGAATCAGCGTGAACTTGTAATAATCCTGGATGTCCTTTGTCACACCGCGCATATCGTAATAACAGGTCAGCCTGCCGGAAACAATTTCAAAATAATATTCGATCTTCCGGTCCTCAAGCTGAAGCTCATATTCATAAAAATCAAATTCATCCCCGCTGATGATGCGGGTCATCAAGTATTTATCATTTCCGACTACCACAGACACCTTGTCAATATTATTCTTGGCACTTCGGAAACGAAGCTTGACAAGACCGTATGCATTTGGCTCCGGAGGAATGACATAATCTCCTGTCATATCCGCAAAAAAAGCTCTTTTATTCAGGATCGGCTTCATATTCGTAATATATTCCACCTTGCTCCGCCATTTATCAGAAATACCTAAATCCATCTCGCAAACCTCCTAATACCTAGTCACTTTATAATATATATGAAAAAAAAGGCTTGTTCAATAGTTTTTTCGTTAAATTTAGTAGTAAAATTTGTTACATGACCAGTGCAGCACCCGCCTGCTATAATTCTATGATACGCGAGCAATACAAAAATGCATCGGGATCATGGCTCACCATAATCATTGTTTTGCCCTCCTCATTCATGTTCCTGAGCAGCTCTATAATCAGTTTCCCGTTTGTCTCATCAAGGCTTCCGGTCGGCTCGTCCGCAAGGATGATGTCGCACTCCTTGAGCATCAGTCTTGCAATGGCAATTCTCTGCTGCTCTCCGCCGGACAGTGTAAAAATTTTTTTGTCCAGAAATTCTTTGTCCAATCCGACCTTTAAAAGTGCACTCTCCATCTTTTGCCGCAGCTGCTCCTTCGGCTCTCTCTCCATCACAATTTTCAGATTATCCTGCACGGTAAGATCGTCCACAAGAGCAAAATTCTGAAACAGATAGCCGATGCGCTTTTTCAGAAGCTTCCGCACCTGTCTGTAATCCTCACTGCTGACCGGCGTTCCGTCCAGCCGTATCTCCCCCTCGCAGGATTCCAGCAGTCCGATGATATTTAAGAGCGTGGTCTTGCCTTTCCCGCTGTTTCCTTTGATTCCCAGAAATTCTCCCTGCTCAATGTTCAGACTGAAATGATCAAAAATCTTCCGCTCCCCATACTTTTTGCAAATGCTGCATAACTCAATCTGTCCCATGCTATTCTCCTTTCAAAACAATGATCGCTTTTTTCTGTACATACCGGTAGGACATGATGCCGTAAAATATCCATTCCAACGGAAGATAGAGCAGCAAAGCCGCATCTGTCATAAGAGCGCCGACTCCTACAATCACACCGATCAGGACGGCAAAATACGCGAGAATTTTAACCGGTATCCTTCCTGACAGCGCGTATACCCCGAACTGCTTTTTCTTAAATTCAAAATAGATCAGTATAACGGATATGCTCGTAATGACATACGACAGCAGGATCATCACAAGATAGAATACCGTTTCCCACAGTTCCAGCTCCTGATTGGAAACAGCCAAATCACTGTCCATCTCCGGCGACGTTGCCTTTACAATATAATCGCTCAACCCAAGCTTTCTTACCTCTTCCCGAAATACTCCGGCAGCCCGCTCTGTCAGATAGACCTCTCCTGCAAGCTCCGGAAACAATGCCTTTTCAGGTTTGCGTACCTCAAATACACAATCATACATGTAGATGTCCGGCCAATAGATATGCTCATAGGTCTGATCATCCTGTATGTAGATTACATTCTCATCGTTTACAGGCAGAAGCTGCTCGATTTCATCCCGATACTCCTGCATCCATTGCGGAATCAGGTAAAATACCTCTCCTTTCTCCAGATTCAGATTGCCCATCAGATTTCCGGAGGCATCCCGAATCTTCATCTCCGAAATCAGGTTGCCCGACAACCGGGCAATGTTACCTCTGTCCTCAGACAGCTTCTCCCTCTTGATTCCTTTATGAATCTGTGCTGCGGTATAGGCATGCTCTGCAAAATCAAAATTAAAAACATCTGTATCCGGAAGCGAGGCAATGACTCCGGATATTTTCTTCTCGTCCTCCTCACTGCACAACGGCGTTGTCACCGAGTACAGATTACGCTCTGTAACGTTTTGCACAGATCGCCTCGTCGCATTCAAATTGATGACATCATCCCGCACCTCACAGACCTCGGAAAACACAAGAAATGTCGTGATCAGCTTCACTAAAACAAGCGAATAGAAAATAAAGCGGTTGTTGCGCCCGTTCTTAATCGCGTTGACCTGATTGACATTTGCAATATACACAGCCGCAATTCCGGCAGCGATCAGAAACACAACGAGCAGATAAAAGATTGTCAGCAAATAAATTGCCAGATAAATACCGGCAAATGTCCGATCCATGGCCAGAATGTAGAGCAAAAACAAAATGGCAGGTATTGCACTTGCCGTGATTGTGCTTTCGGACATCGGCAGCAAAATTTTCATCGATATCCGGCAGGCACTCCAGCCGTTTAAGCGCAGAATCCCGATTTCCTTCAAACGATAAATATAATACATGGCGATGATGAGCACCGACAAAATGAGAATAAGGGAAAAGAATTTTAAATTCAGCGGGCTAAACAGCATTTTGAACGAAAAGGCGGTATTTCCAATATAGTAAAACTCGCACGGATATCCCCGCTCTTTCATATACCTGCAAAAAGCTGTAATCTTATCCTCTTTCTCTGCCTGAATGATCAGATCCTCCACGATAAGCTGTGAGAGATCGGCATCCGTCACATAAACGATATTATATTTCGGGAAAATACTGTTTTGCCGCCCCGGACGGATTCCTCCTCTCGGATTGATCAGCGTATTCTCAATATCCGTCGCTGCGAAGCTGACATTTCGATGCGACAGAAACTGAATCATGACGTC
This sequence comes from Lachnospiraceae bacterium, assembly GCA_017476765.1. Lineage (GTDB taxonomy): Bacteria > Bacillota > Clostridia > Lachnospirales > Lachnospiraceae > JAFUZE01. The sequence continues at coordinate 332 of JAFUZE010000164.1, read as the reverse complement.
GTTTTCCTTTGCATATTGCTCAAGCTCTTCTCCTGATATGGATTTTGACAGCATAATGTTGTAAATATCCGAATCATCCACATATACCTTCTTATCCGCATATAGCATCGAAAAATAAATCGTAAATATTGCAAGCAATATTCCCATTGCATAAAATAATTTTTTCATGTTTCCACTATCCTTTATCGGAAGGTAGTGTCAAGTTTGACACCCCTTTTTTTATTACAAAACCTTTATTTTTCGGGAGTTCAAAATAAAATGAGCATTGACCTCCCTTTTCGTGTATAATATCCGCGACCAAACATCAACCATACAAAGGAGACAATGCTCAT
>JAFUZE010000163.1 GCA_017476765.1 Lachnospiraceae bacterium | reverse complement strand
TTTCATAGTCTGTGTCATGCTGCAAAAGCGCTTCTGCCACATGCTGCTTCTCTTCGTTATAGTGGGTCCTCTGCTGTATGCAGTGTTCCTTCTCTGACGGCAGCTGCGTGAGCCTGCTGAAACAGTAATCCAATCTTCCACGAATTTCCTCGTAATCGGTGAGCGCAAGCTGCTCCTTTACAGAAGCAAGAGAGGCTTCCAAAGTCCTCACCTTACGGGAAATTTTACTCCGTTCATAACGGATATCCTCAAGATCGGCATCCATTTCCTCCATTTGCTGCTGCATCGTTCTGACAAAATCAATACCGCCAAGATAACGTCCGTGATTTACCTGAACTTCCATCAAAAGCTCTCTGTATGTGCCAAGACTTTCCAGTGCCTGCACGAAAATGTCCAGCCGCGCAGGCAGATAGCATTTGCCGCATATTTCGCGCACCTTCAGTTCAATCTGATCCAGCTCCGCCTTAATCCCGGAAAGCTGCTCACGCAGCACGTCAATCTGCCCGTTTAGCCGTTCCAAAGCATAACTGCTGTCCGCATACTCTTTTGCGGCAGCTTTCAGGTCTGAATCAGACGGGAAGCCGGTCCACTCGTTTTGAAGCGTGACCTGTTCTTCCTTGACCCGGCTGATTTCCTCTTCACACAGATTGATCTGCTGTTTTAAGGTCAGAGCTTCCTCCTCCAGCTGTGTAATTTTCTCGATGCGGTACCGCTCCCGGGCTTTTGCCCCGACAAAACGAGCAGTATAATTGCGGGTAATGCTTCCCTCCAAAATACCGATCCGGTAATGTCCCTTCCCATCAACCCATGTATGCATAGCCGTATCTGCCGTATTCTGCTGCCGGATGTCATCCTTCACCCCGACACCGGACAAAATATTGGAAACGCTCTGATATTTTAAAATATCGTTTTCGCCATTGTCCACATCCAGAAGCTCCAGCAGATTCGGCTTTACATGTGCCAAATCGCCGAAAATATATTTATCACAGGTACCGGAATCCAGCGCTTCGATTTGTTCTTTGTATTCCGGCGGCACGATCAGGGCATCGAGAATGCCCATATGGCAGAGCGCTTCTTCAAGATTTGCTGCATGCCGCTCATCCAGCTGCGCATCAAAATCCACTGCCTTATAAAACTCCAGATACGGAATCCCTTTTTCCTGCAAAAGCAGCCGGTTTCTGACCACCGCCTCGCTTCGCTCCGGCTCCGGATCCGTTTTATCCCGCCACAGCTTCAATTCAGTGACAATTCTTTCGTATTCCTCTGTGATTTCCTTTTTCCGCAGCTCTTTTTCATAAAGCATTTCCTGTAGCTGTCTTTCTTTTTGGAAAAAAGCATCTTTTCCAAGCTCCCGTATCTCAGAATAATCCGTTCCGAACTGATACTGTTCTATTCGCTGCGCCATCTGCTGCTTGATCTCCTTAGGCAAATGCAGCAGCTCATTCCGGTTGTCCCAGCTATAGAGCTTTTCGATTACCTCGTCCTTTGTCTCATCCAGCAGGGTTTCCAGCTGACGGCACTCACGCTCCTTCGCCCCCTGCCTGCTCCGGCACTCATCAAGCTCTAAAAGCTTCCCATCATAGCGCTCCTGACAGCTTTTTCCCTCAAGCAGCAGCTCTCTGCCGCTCTCCACCCGCTTTGTATATTCTGCCAGAAGCTGCGTATGGCTTTGAAACGAATATTCTTGTTCCGGCTCATCGGTAAGCTCCTTTTTCATAAATGCAAAATCGTCAAAAGGCACATCGCCGAGCGTCTCTTCCATCTGGGCAAGGTCTGACAAAGTCTCTTCCCAGAGCTGTTCGTTCACCGCCTGCTGCTCCCTGCTTTTTTTCTCTGTCTGCCGATATTTGTCCTCTTTATCCTGCTCCTGTTTTGTCTTTTTGTCCGCTTCCGCCCTTGCTTCGCCAAGCTCCTTATCAATGGAGAGTTCCTGCTGTTTCAGCCGTGCCGCATCACTGTCTCTAAGCGATTCCTGCTCCTTTTTGAGAACCTCCTCTTCCTGCGTCAGCTTATCATAACGTGCAAGCTCGCTCTCAAAAAGCCTTTCACTCTCCTCCTTCTTTTTTAAAAGCTCATTCGCCTTTTTCTCAAGCAGCCTGCATTCCTTCGCAGCATCCGTAAACAGCCGGGCTTTGTCATACAGCACAATTTCATTATACTGATCGTATGCCTTTTCCATCTGCTCTGCAGCGTGCACACTGTCATTTAAAGCGTCCAGATTCGTTCTGAGATTATCCATATTCTCAATGGCTTCCGACATAGGGCGAAGATCATCCTCGGACAGCGTCTGCAGGGATCTGCTCAGGATTTCATTGATGACGGTCGGTTTAAAATCCTTCGAGAGCTTCGGTGTGCGTAGCTGAATCAGAAGCTCCATCAGTTCCTGAAATTCCTCCATCGTTTCAAAGCCGAAGATCAGACGGTTGACACATGCCGCATACTCACTTTGGGAATCCATCACACGTCCGCCCTCACCGATTCGGTTTCGAAGCTCCTGTTTCGTACAGGTAAGGCGGTTTTGCACGTCTTTATATAAAAGCAGATCCTTCCCGATCCGCCTTCCGTCTGTCACGCTGAAATACCATGTATCCAGTTTCTTATTCTTTCTTGCGCGGATGCCGATACCGATCGCCGCAAATGTATCGCTCTGCCTGCGCCTGAGCTCCATATAAAGATAGCCGGTTCTCTCTTCGCGCTCATCGCCTTCCTCTAACAGATAATTCTCCATCTTTCTCGCCCTCGAGCCAAACGGATCCAGACTCTCCGGGCGCATATTTCCATCCAGAAGGAGCGGAATAAAGCTCTGCATGGTTACGGATTTGCCGGAGCCGTTCGCTCCCCTTAAAAGCATCCTGCCATCCAGAAACTCAAATTCCTGATCGTCATAATACCAAAAATCCAGCAGGCCGATTCTGCTTAACTGCCACTCACTTGTCATCGTATCTTCCTTATCCTCCATGTATCAGTTTTTTCCGTCAAAATCTTCCGGATAGGTCCCGATGATCCTGACCAGTACCGGGCGAAGAATGACCGA
>JAFUZE010000162.1 GCA_017476765.1 Lachnospiraceae bacterium | reverse complement strand
CGGCGGACATTATATTGAGCTGGATGCATCCCAGAATGTGACAGTTACAGGCTGCAGCTTTACCGGTCATAAAGACAGTGAATCGGGCAACAAGGAAGCCATCAATCTGGATACGCCTGACTATGATACGCAGGGCTTCAGGCGCGGCTGGACGAGCTACGACTGCACGGCAAACCAGAACGTGCACATTGTCGGCAATACGTTTAAGGATTTGGAGGTCGGCATCGGCTCACACTCTTATTCGGAAAACAAGCCGCACAAGGATATTTACATTGAGAATAACACGATTGACGGATGCGACTACTGTGCGATTCAGATGTTCAACTGGGAAAACGTGACTGTGCGTAACAACACGATGTCCAATATCAGTCCGGCGAACGTTTCGACGAACTTTACGTTCCGCATCAGAGGAGTCAAGCATCCGAAGATTTACAACAACACCATCATCAATGCGAACAGAGTTGCAATCGTGGAATGGGCAAAGCAGAACGGAAAGGGAACAAAAGCAGATTCGTATACACCTGTCAAATATGAGCTCACGACGGAGGAATGGAATCAGCTGACGACACAGAACAAGCTCGTCAATGTGACGGAGCTGCTTGTACAGGAATATCCGGTAGTCGGCTCCGGCACACAGCCTGTCCTGCACGAGTGTACGTCGAATTAGCACAGTTCTTTTCATCAGCAGGAGGATTGAGGTAGCAGAACATGGCAATTACGGTAAAAGAGCAGGTCAGTGAAAATGTTTACAAGGATATACAGGTAATCATGGAGGCGGATATCCCGTGGGAAATGTTAAAGGGACAGTCCCTCCTGATTACAGGCGCAGGAGGCTTTATCAGCTGCTATCTGGTGTTAGCCCTGCTCGCGAAGAACGACGAAACGCAGCTTGGCGTGCGTGTGCTCGGTATTGTGCGCAGCATGGAGAGGGCGAGGGCAAAGTACGGACGTCTGTTAGAGCGGGAGGATGTTACTTTGTATGAGCAGGATGTCTGCGAGGACTTTGCGATCGAGGAAAAAGCGGATTATGTGATTCATGCGGCGAGTCAGGCGAGCGCCTGGCACTTTGAGAATGATCCGGTTGGCACGATCAATGCCAATCTGACGGGAACGGTGAAAACACTCGAATACGCGAAGACATCGGGCAGCAAGGCATCGCTTCTTGTATCGAGCCTGAAGGTGTACGGGCAGGTGCACGATGGGTCTGAGACCTTGAAGGAGGAGACGGTCGGTTATCTGGACCATACCTCCTACAAGAACTGTTATGCGCAGGGCAAGCGTGCGGCGGAGACACTCGCAGCGTCCTATCACAAGCAGTATGGCATGCATGTCAAAATTGCGAGACCAAGTTATATTTACGGACCGGCGGGCTTAGGCGATGACAGAGTCTGGGCACAGTTCATCGCCAATGTCGTCCGCGGTGAGAGCATTTTATTAAAGAGCAACGGCGCACCATACAGGAGCTTCTGTTATGTGGCAGATACGGCAGCAGCGCTTCTGCTCATTCTCTTAAAGGGAGAGGATGCAGCGCCGTACAACATTGCGGCGGAGCATTCGAATGTGACGATCAGGGGCTTTGCCAAAACGGCCGTCTCCGTATTCCCGGAGAAGGGACTGACGCTTTCCTTTGCCAATAAGGAGGATGAGGCTGAACCTGAAAGTTCCCGTTTTCAGGCAACCCCGGAGATTTTGGATCATGCGAGGATTGACGCACTCGGTTTTCGGGCGCAGATCGATCTGAAAGAGGGAATCCGCCGTGCGGTGACGATTGTAGGGGAACAGAATCGATGAGACTAACGGAGTTTCTAAATGAATACGAGATGGATTATGCGCAGTCGGCACTTAGGGATGAGAAGCTTTCCTTTTCATCCCTTAAGGGCGCGGCTTTTCTTGTGGCAGGAGACGTAAATCCTGCCTTTTCTAAAGCAATTCTGTATGATCTTTTGAATTTAAATGATGAAAAAAATTTAAACGTACAGACAATTTACATGCCTGTTTTCAACTCACGGGAGGAAAGGCAGGGGGGCGCGGCAGAAACCGGCGATGCAGCCTGGAATGTGACGGCGGAAGGCGGCTGTAATGCGGCAAGCGAGGAGCCGGAAGAATTTCAAATGCTAGCAGAAAGCCGCAAGGATTTCAGGGTGGGTACAATGGAGGATGTGCCCAAAGCGGACTATGTGATTCTGACGGGACTGTGCAATCAGCCGCTGCCGGAGGAGCCGCTTTCTTTTGCAGGTACGATCGAGGCGTATGAGCGCATTTTGCAGGCGGCAAAGCGTGTTATTTTTTTATCGGACTATCGCGTTTTCGGAAAGGTCAGAAAGGATTATCTGGCATCCGAGTTCGAGCAGGCGGACGGCAATACGCTGCTTCTGACACTGGAGAGCCTCGTTGCCATCTACGGAAAGCAGTATGGTTATGACTATCAGATTATACGGTGCGGGATGGCAGCAGGCGCAGGGATTGAGTTTGACCACAATCTGTTATACCGGCTGGCGGATGCAGTCTGCGGCGGCGAGGAGTCGGAAATTATCCGAAGCAGCAGCAAGTATTCCTTTGTCTATGTCAATGACATCATTCGCATGATTTTTTATTGTCTTTTAAAATTGGAAAAAAATACCGTTTTTCATGTAGCCGGCAGAGAATCGACCGTGACGACAGGTGAGCTTGTCGAGTATTTGTACCAGAACTTTCCGCAGCAGACAAGAATCAATCTGGTGTATAATAGGGAAGATCCGGGATACGGAACGGCACTGAACTGTGAGAAAGCCGCAATCTTCGGATTTGAGCCAAAGGTCAGCGTCGAGGATGCGCTCATCCTGCTCATTAAGAGCCGGCAGACGAAACCCGGAGAAGTCTTTGTGTTTGACGGTTCGTATCAGGGAAAGCTTGCGCAGATTCACGATCTGCTCCTTGCGTATCTGCTGGAGATCGACCGCATCTGCAAAAAGCACGGAATCAAATATTTTCTCGCGGGGGGAACTCTGCTCGGAGCAATCCGCCATCACGGCTTTATTCCGTGGGATGATGATGCGGATGTCATGATGCTGCGTGACGATTATGAAAAGTTTTTGAAAATCATAGCGCAGGAGCTCCCGCCTAATATGAAGGTACAGACACCGAGGACGGAAAGGGGCAACCACAATGTCTTTACGAAAATACGGATTGACAACACCCTGTTTGCAACAAAGTTTACCGGACAGTTTCCGGCGATGCACAACGGTATTTTTATCGATGTGGTCTGTCATGACCAGACGGCGAACAGCAGATGGGGGCAGCGTCTGCACCTCCTGGCAACGCTTGCGACCCGTTCGATGGTATTTAACAAGTGGGGAGGTACACCGATCGATACGGATGGCTTCCCGAAGCTCTTTGTCGGGATGGGAAATTTTGCCAAGAAGCATCTCCCGATGCGTTTTCTGGAGTGGCTGCAGGAACGGACAATCGCCTTTTTTGCCCGCAAACGAAACGCGAAATATCTTTATGACGGCATGGGCAGGAATTTAAGGCGCGGTTCTTTCCCGAAGGAATGGCTGGGCGATGCAGTCTATGTGGATTTTGAAGGCTGTAAGCTGCCGGTACCAAGAGAGTACGACCGCTATCTGACCTATCTGTATGGAGATTACATGCAGATGATTCCGGTCAGTGAACGGCGGATGAGTCACAGCATTGTGTGGCTGGATCTGGGAGAGTACAGCGGCTTTCGGCTGTAGATGCGAAGAAGAGGAGTGAACGAAAGAATGAGTAAAGCAACGAACGAAGTGCTCAGAGAAGCAAACAGCAGCGATGTGAGCAGCCGGAAGCGTGAAAAGCGTAAAAAATACTTTATTTTGGCGCTTCAGATTCTGGCAAGCCTGTTTTTCCTTTTTCTGTTCGCCTATTTTTTGAGAAACAAGGGCTTTTATTTAAAGAAGGTAACTGATCAGGAGACGGGAGCGATTGCGTACAAGACAGCCAAAAAGACATTCGGCAGAATCTGTACGGCGGTCAGCGTTTCGGGACTCGGAATTTTGCTCTGCTGGATACCGAATAAGCTCGGGGAGAAGGTCAATAAGATTGTATATATTGTCAGCTGCCTGCTCTCGCCGGTGATTGCGTTTCTCATTTTGGAATACCTCAACGAGAGCGAATGGTGGGCGTTTAAGCCGTTCATCCTTGCAATGAACTTTATTATTTTATATTTTGTATTTTTTACGTTTACTGCAATTTTCGGTTCGATGAAGAGGGGAAGCATCGGGACGATTCTTCTCGCCTGCGCTTTTGCCCTGACAAATCATTTTGTGTACCAGTTCCGCGGCATTGCTTTTATGGCATCGGATATCAAAATTGCGGGGACGGCGCTTGGCGTGATTGATAACTTTGATTTTACGTTCAGCTTTATCTGCACTTACACGATCGGATTTACGGCACTGGCGGTGACCTATTTTGCAAGACTGAAAGGGACGGCAGGCTTGACCCTTAAAAAGTATGTGCTTCGTCTGGCCCTCTGGGCGGCAAGCTGCGCCGTATTCATTTATTCCTTTATGTATACCGACCTCATTCGGGGCGTGTATTTTAAGACGTTCCATCCGCATATCACCTATCAGCGGTACGGGCAGGCGCTGATCTTTGTGAGGAGCTTTCACATGATCATGGCGGAAAAGCCGGACGGTTACAATTATACGCTGGCACAGGAGGTCAGCGAGAAGCGCAGCGGACAGGCTGATCTGCAGGCAGATACGATGACCTCGGAGGTTGCAACGGATCTTACGGACGATGCCTACAAGAGCGATGGGACGCTGAAGACGACGGAGAAAAATCCGAATATTCTGATTGTTATGGATGAGGCATTTTCGGATCTCGGGACGGTCGGAGAGTTTGATGTAAATCAGGACTATATGCCGTTTATTCACAATCTGACGGAGAATACGATTAAAGGAACGACCTATGTTTCGGTATTCGGCGGCAGGACTGCGAATACCGAGTATGAGCTGCTCACCGGCAATACGATGGCGTTTTTGCCGGATGGGACGACGACGTACCAGTTCTTTTTAAAGAAGGATTACCCGAATCTGGTGCACTACCTTAAAAATAAAGGATATCAGGGAATCAATGCGATTCATCCGTATTACCGGGGCGGGTACAACCGCGTCAATGTGTATCAGTATTTCGGTTTTGAAAACTTTTACGATATTGCGGATTTTGACAATCCGGAGACGTTGCGAAAATATATTACGGATGCAAGCACATACGACAAGATGATCGAGCTGTACGAGGAGGCGAAGAAGACCTCGGATGCACCGTATTTCTCGTTCTGCGTCACGATGCAGAATCACTCCAGCTTTGCGAGAACCTACAAGGATATGCCGCATGATATTGTGCTCGGTGAGGACTATCAGGATGCAACGGCGGATCAGTACCTCAATCTGATCAAGGTATCCGACAGCGCCTTAGAGGAGCTCATCGACTATTTTAAGGGAGTGGACGAGCCGACACTCATTATCTTTTTCGGCGACCACCAGCCGCAGGTCTCGAATGCTTTTTACGATAAGATCATGGGAAAAAAGCAGGACGAGCTGACAGATGAGGAAGTGATGGAGAAATATAAAACACCGTTTCTTGCGTGGGCGAACTATGACATTGAGGAGAAGGACAATGTTACGATCAGCACGAACTATATGATCAGCACGATTTTTGACGAGCTCGGATTGGATATGCCGCGGTATAACAGGCTTTTGCTTGAGTTCCAAAAGGAGATTCCGGTTCTGACTGCAGTCGGCTATCGCGGGGCGGATGGGAAATATTACAGCGTGGATGATGAGGAATCCCCTTATATCGATACGCTTCAGGACTATGAGATTTTGCAGTATAACGAACTGTTTGACCGCAAAAAATGGGTCAGCGGCCTGTATGAGGACGAGTTGTAAAAATAATATACAAGGAGAACAAAAAATGGCGGATGCGCAAAAACGATACAGATTATATATGTATCTGGACAGTGAAGAATATGTGAAGGAATCCCTCGGCGGCATTTTTGAAAAGAATAAGGAGGCACTTCACCAGCTGGAGGTCATTGTCCTAAATGCCCTTGACGGAGAGGCGGCACAAAAAGCCGTTTCAGAATATCAGAAGGCTTATCCCGCACAGATCAGGGAAGTACGATGTCCGGGCGTGCGCGCGGAGCAGGCATATGAGGAAAATCTGTCGCTGGAAAAAACGGACTATATCGGTTTTATCAAGGCGACGACCGTGTACAGTGAGAATGCCCTCGCAGAGCTTCGCACCGCAATCGAAAAGACCGGTCAGGGCGCAGCATCCCTCACGCCCGTCTACTATAACCGCAAGGGTACGCTCAAGCCGTATCTCAAATTTGATGCTCCGAGGAATGTTGTCATTGATCTGGCGGAGCATATGCAGTGGTATCAGCCGTATCTGGGCGGCTATTTGTTTGAGGCAGATTTGCTTCAGGATATGCACTTTGACCTAACGCTGCAATATGAATCGTTAAACGACCTGCTCATCCGTGTTTTGGATCGGGCCGGAAGCTATATGCTGTCCGGGCTCACTCTGACTTTCCGGGAGGATCTGGAGGTAGACCCGTATAACTACCCGCCGCTGTTTGAAAAAGACTGGTATACAAAGCATGTCCGCGAGTATATCACGCCGATGCTGCAAAAATACCGTTCGAGGTTTGTGCAGTTCACTATGCTGTATGACATCGGCATCAAGTTTGCCGGTAATCTGAATGACCGGAACAAGACGATCTTAAGCCGCAAGGAGAAGGATGAGTTTTATGAGTCGGTCGGTGAGGCGCTCAGACTCATAGACGATGAGGTCATCTTCCACAACGATGACATGGAGATGAAACGCGTTATCTCCAGACATATGTACTATAAGTTTTATGCCTATAAATATCATGGAAAACCGAAGGAAATTACCTTTGGACCATCCAAGCCGGGGGAGGCTGCGAAGGTCGGCGATGTGGTTGTGGAGCTTGCAGAGAATATGGATGTCAAGGTCAGTGCAATCAACAATGAGAAGGATACACTAGATATCTGGGCGAAGCTCAAGAACATCTATTTTATGGATTATGACAGGATCAAGGTCTATGCGCAGATCGGGCACGAGAAGGTGTACGCTGTCAGAAATGAGATTTATTCGCTGACGAAGTTTTTCGGTGAAGCGGTACACAAGGACTATTCGTTCAAGCTTTCCATTGACAAGAAGCTTCTGAAGGGAAATACGAAATTTGCGGTGATGTTATCCTACGGGGATGCTTCCTTCCGGCTTCCGGTCCGCTTTGCCAAGCCGCAGGCACATCTGTGGGGCGAATTTCCGAATGCGTACTGGAGATTTGATAACCAGTACCTATCCTATCATGATAAGAGAAAAGAGTTTGTAGTCAGAAAACGGAATGTGCTTAGAGGCATTGCGAAGGAACTGGCTTACTGGGGAAGTATGCTCAGGTACGGCGAGGAATTCCAGCGTTCCGTCAAGTGTATCCCGCTTCGGCTGCTCTATTTTATCACCAGACCGTATTACGCAAAGCAGAATATCTGGATTACGTATGACCAGCTCTTTAAGGGCGGTGACAACGGCGAATATTTTTACCGCTATGTGAGTGAGCGGAAGGATAAAGGAAATATTGTCATCTACTATATCGCGAATAAAAATTCAAAGGAATATAAGGAATTGAATCCGAAATACGGTACGGTGCTTGCGTTTAATTCGTTAAAGCATAAGCTCGTCAGCCTGCATGCGGACTATGTGTTCGCGACCCGTGTGGCGTTCAATGTCTATCTGGGCTATTGGCAGCAGACGGAGCGGTATTTCCGTGATATGTTCAATGCGGAGATTTTCTGCCTGCAGCACGGTCTGACGATCCAGAAGATTGCGCAGTATCAGAACCGGCTGTTTGACAATACAAGACTGTACTTCTGCGTGTCGCCGGTCGAGATGGAAAACCTCAGGCACCCGATCTACGGATATGAGGAGAAGGAGCTGGTTCTGACCGGGGCACCCAGATATGACGGACTCATCAGCAAGGATAAACGTTACATTCTGATCAGCCCGACATGGAGACGGAACGTGACGGCAGGTACGAACAAAAAGGGCAGCAATCACGATTATAGTCCGAATTTTAAATATACGGAATATTTCCGGATCTATAATTCGCTGATTAACGACGAAAAGCTGATTGCCCATGCCAAAAAGTATCACTATAAGCTGATTTATCTGATTCACCCGATCTTAAGCCCGCAGATCAAGGACTTTACGACGAATGATTATGTGCAGATCATACCGGGTGCCGGCAATGTCAGCTACGAGAAGATTTTGTCCGAGGCTTCGCTGATGCTGACCGACCACTCCGGCGTGCAGTTCGACTTTGCCTATATGCGCAAGCCGCTTGTGTATTATCACCCGGATTCTCTGCCGCCGCAGTACGAGGAGGGCGGGCTCAAATACGAGACGATGGGCTTTGGTCCGGTCTGCCGGACGCACGGGCAGGTTGTGGATGCTTTGTGTGACTATATGGCGAATGACTGCCGGATGCCTGCGGAATACGAGAAGCGTGTCGAGAGCTTTTTTGGCTTTGATGATCATAAAAACTGTGAGCGGATTTATGAGGCTGCGATAAAATATATCGAGGAGAAAAAATCATGATAACAGAAGTCATCCTGTATGAAAATCCATATGCAGATTTTGATAAGACGGCGGAAAGTATTCTTGAATCGGATGCGGCAAAAAGCGGAAGGGTTAAGCTTTTGATTGCAGATCTGTGCGGCAGTGCGGCGGAGGATGAGAGAGTGGCAAAGCTTCTGGCGGCGCATTCCGATATGGTACAGATGCTCGCAGGCAGGGAGACGGAGCCTTCCTTTGCACAGGTTTTTAAGGCTGCGGTAGAGGCGGTCCGGACAGAGTATGTACACTTTCTCTACTGCGGAGATGCGCTTACACCGGATGCCGTCAGTGCAGCCCTGACGTGCTTAAACAACGGGGAAAGCGGCAGAAAGTGCGAAAGCGGAGAGAAAGGGAGCGGGAAGAACAATAACCATGAGACCGTCAGACCGCAGGTTGCAGCCCTCAAAAGTGAGGAGACAAAAGAACAGGTCTTTATGGACCGGGAGGGAATGCTGACGCTTAAGAGACGTCCGTTTGCAGTCCCGATGGATATCGGGATGCTTTTTTTCCGCAAACAGCTTCTGGAAGATATTGCACCGGATGAGCAGCTGCGGTTTCTGGGCGAATACGACCTCTTGGCAAAAGTGTACCAAAGGCAGGAGGAGCTTCCTCTGGTGCCGTCCGGGAGTATTTCCTTCCGGGAGGATCATATTGCCAATCTTGACAATTTCTCAAACAGCAGCAAAAAGGAATGGTATGAGGAGCTTGTCGGACGTTTTGCGCCGTCCTTTGCCGAATTGTTTGGAGAAACGCTTCCGCTCTATGCGCAGTATATGCTCTTTTATATGATCAGGCTCATGTTTTTGCACAATCTCAATCACCGGGATAAGCATGTGTATCATAAAGGCTACGAGGAGTTTTTGACAAAATGTCAGAAGGCGTTTGCCGTTCTTGACGATGAAGTGATTGCCAACGTGAACGAGTATGAGCGGTTTTTGCTCGACCATATGACGGTGATTTATTTCTTTAAGATCAAGTACGGCACGGACGACTGCTTTTCCTATGTGACGGAGGCGAGCAGGGGGCATGTCTATCTGACAGTCAGTAATATTATGCTGGGCAACATCACGGCGCAGGATGTCCGGCTCGAGGTGCTTGATGAAAATGAAAAGGAATTTATCATTGAGTGCTCGACCCGCATTTTTGCAAAGGAAGAGGATTTCACGCTGCACTGCAGAATGGCGGGGAAGGAGCTTCCGGTCGAAAAGACATATCGCTACAGTCATTATAAATACTTTGGTCATTCCTATGACCGCAGACGGACCTATCGGGTGCGGATTCCGAAGCAGATGACAAAAAAACGGGCAGCGCTCGCCTTTTACAGTGAGTTTCACGGTCACTGGCATGTGCTAAAGATCGAATCCTTAAGGTATACCGCAAGATTGAATTCGGAGATGGAATCCGCATACTGTGTCCTCGGAAACTGTTTTATCGACTTAAGACCGGATAAAAAGCGGATATTCTTTTCTCCGTATTGGAGACGTGCACATATCAGCCGCGAGAGACGATATTTGCGGGAGCTGAAACAAATCAGCAAAGAACTCTATGACCTGCGCGTCGCCTACTGGAAAAATTATCGGAAGTACAGCAAGAAAAAAATCTGGATGACCTTTGATAAGCTGTACAAGGGCGGTGACTGCGGGGAATACTTTTATAAATATGTCAGGACGCATGATGACGGCATTGATGCGGAATACTTAATTACGGAAGGAGTTCCCGACGACAAGCGGCTGACTGCGGAAGGATATCGTCCTCTCCATTTCGGCAGCAGGGAGCACAAAATTAAGTTTTTGTTTGCGGATGTGATTGCGGCAACACACCCGAATGTAGGACTTTACAGCGGATTGTCTCAGGAGGATTTTGCATATTTCGAGGATCTGCTGCGTGCAAAGGTCGTGTGCATCCAGCACGGACTTGCCGTGCAGCAGCTTGCCTTCAATGTCAATCAGGTGTACGACAACACCAAGACGTTTTATGTGGCTTCCAAGTACGAGAAACAGAACCTGAGCCATCCGATTTACGCTTATCCGGAGGATGCCATCAGGCTTACCGGCATTCCTAGATTTGACGGGCTGAAAAGTGATAATCAGAAGCAGATACTCATCGCTCCGACATGGCGAAGCTATATCGCAATGCCTCCGAGTATGGGAAGCGCCAGACCGTACTCCCCGACCTTTCATGAGACGGATTATTTTCGGATTTATCAGAGCCTGATTGATGATCAGAGGATTCGGGAGGCGGCCAAAAAGTACGGTTATCGGATTTTGTATCTGCTGCACCCGACTACGGCATCCCAGATGGAGGATTACAAAGGAAACGATGCGGTCAAGGTACTCTCGCCGGTCGGGGTATCCTACGAAAAGCTTCTCACGCAGTCCGATCTGATGATCACTGATTATTCCGGTATCCAGTTCGACTTTGCATACATGCGAAAGCCGATCATTTACTATCATCCGGACAAGCTCCCGCCGCATTACGACGAAGGCGGCTTTATCTATGACAGGCAGGGCTTCGGGGAGATTGTAAAGGAGCAGGATGAATTGGCAGAGCTGCTTATCCGGTATATGCAGGAGGGCTGCCGTATGAAGGATTTCTATAAAAATCGTGCGGATGATTTCTTCGCCTTTGACGATGATAAAAGCTGTGAGAGGATTTACCGGGATCTTTTGAAGGAGTATTAAAGGAAGCTTAAAGGAAGGCAGAAAGGAAGAGCCCTGAAGGCAAGGGAGGTTTATGGATGAAAATAGCAGTAATAGGAACAGGATATGTCGGTCTGGTCACAGGAACCTGTCTCGCAGATTACGGCAACGACGTATACTGTGTGGATGTCGCAGAGGAGAAGATCGATCAGCTTAAAAACGGAATCATTCCCATTTATGAGCCGGGACTTAAGGGTATGGTCCAAAGTAATTATGAGGCGGAACGGCTCAAGTTTACGACGGACATTCAGACGGCACTTCTGCACTCGGATATTTGTTTTATTGCGGTAGGTACGCCTATGGGAGAGGATGGCAGCGCCGACCTGCAGTATGTGCTTGCCGCTGCGGACAGCATTGGGCAGTACATGTGCCGGCATATGTATGTCATAGATAAATCGACCGTGCCTGTCGGAACCGCCAAAAAGGTGCGGGATACGATTCAAAAAAGGCTGGATGAGAGAGGGAGCGATCTGACCTTCGATGTCATCTCCAATCCGGAGTTTTTAAAGGAGGGGACGGCGGTTTCCGACTGCTCGCGCCCTGACCGCATTGTGATCGGGACGGACAATGATCGTGCGGCGAAGGTCATGAGAAATCTGTATCTTCCGCTCGTACGCAACAATGAAACGTTTATCTTCATGGATATCGCAAGTGCGGAGATGACCAAGTACACGGCGAATGCGATGCTGGCAACGAAGATTTCCTTTATGAATGAGATATCGAATATTTGCGAGGCAGTGGGAGCCGATGTAAACAAAGTCCGCATGGGAATCGGAAGCGATCACCGCATCGGCTATCATTTTATTTACGCCGGATGCGGCTATGGAGGAAGCTGTTTTCCGAAGGATGTGGAGGCACTGATCCGGACAAGCAGTGATTACGGATATGAGGCAAGAATATTAAAGGCGGTGGAAGCGGTCAATCAGGATCAGAAGCTGGTCATTCCAAAGAAAATCGTCAGCCGTTTCGGAGAAGATCTGACCGGAAAGACTTTTGGCGTGTGGGGACTCGCCTTCAAGCCGGATACCGATGATATGCGCGAGGCGGCATCCATCACCATTATAAGGGAGCTGACCGGAAGAGGCGCGAGGGTGAAGGCATATGACCCGAAGGCAGCAGTGCAGGCACAGGAATGTTATCTGAAAGGAAATGAAAATGTCGAGTACTGCGCAAGCAAATACACCACGCTCGTCGATGCGGATGCGATGATTCTCGTGACGGAGTGGAAGGAGTTCAAGGTTCCTGATTTTGAGGAAATCAAAAAGAGACTCAGAACCCCGGTGATTTTTGACGGGCGCAATCAGTACGATGCCGGACAGATGGCGGAGTATGGCTTTGAATATTATCAGATCGGTGTCGGCGAGCAGACGGAAGGCTGAGAGAAATTGAGGTCGTGTTTGCAAACATCCATCTTTTTTAAATTTTTGTTGCTTTTTCTGGGAGAAATGCATATAATATGGGTGAGCAGAGAATTTGTTCAGCTTAAGTGCGTTGCTACTTAGAGTGCAAACCTTTAATTTAAGTGCTTCACTACTTTGAATGTGAACCTTTAATTTAAGTGCTTCGCAGCTTAGAATGCGAATCGTTATTTTTCGGGGAGATAAGCATCTTATCTCCCTGTTTTGTTCTACAGGAGAAGAAGAATGGATTTTTATCGCATAGATGAGAAGTACAACAGATTTCTTCAGGACTATGAAAAGGAAAAAAGAGGAGTTACGAAAGTACCTAACATTCGCTATACAGATCATAATAAGTTTGCTTTTGGTGCGGTTATGCAAGTTAATGGAATTAATTATTATGTGTCTGTTTCATCTTTTGAGAAGAAGCAGGAAGCTAATATACTGATTCGTGTGCCGGAAGATGAGAAGGAAGTAAAAGGCTCCTTACGTTTTAATTATATGGTTCCGGTTCCGGATGAATGTATAGAAAAATTGATAATCAAAGATATTGAAGATGAAAAATATCGTTTGTTGCTTAACAAAGAGTATCGGTTTTGTAAGGAAAACGAAGGCAGGATACAGAAAAAGGCAAATAAAATATATGAGCTGGTTACAACAAACCGTAAACAGATTTTAACAGATAATAGTTGTGCATTTCATATTTTGGAGGAAGGATATCGGGAATACATAGAAAAGTATCTTAAAGGGAGAATCGTATAGGTATGAAAAGAGTGTTAGTGACGGGAGGCGCCGGATTTTTAGGCTCACATCTGTGTGACAGGCTGATTGCAGAGGGCAATGATGTCATCTGCGCGGATAATTTGTTTACCGGAAGTAAGGATAATATCAGGCATCTTCTTGCCAATCCCTATTTTGAATTCATTCGTCATGATGTGACGCAGCCACTCTATGTGGAGGTTGACCAAATTTACAATCTGGCATGTCCGGCAAGCCCGGTGCATTATCAGTACAATCCGATCAAGACCGCAAAGACCAGTGTATACGGAGCGATGAATATGCTTGGTCTGGCGAAGCGCGTACACGCAAGAATCCTTCAGGCGAGCACATCGGAGGTGTACGGTGACCCGGAGGTGCATCCGCAGCCGGAGAGCTACCGGGGATGCGTCAATACGATTGGGATCCGTTCCTGCTATGATGAGGGAAAGAGAATGGCGGAGACGCTCTTTTTCGACTATCACAGGCAGCACAACGTCGATATCCGGGTCATCCGAATCTTTAATACGTACGGACCGCGCATGAATGCCGGCGACGGACGAGTTGTGTCCAACTTCATCGTGCAGGCATTGAAAGGGGAGGATATCACGATTTACGGAGACGGTCAGCAGACAAGAAGCTTCTGTTATGTGGACGATCTGATCGAAGGCATGGTTCGGATGATGAATTGTGAGGATTTTACCGGTCCTGTCAATATCGGCAATCCCGGCGAATTTACAATGCTGGAGCTTGCCCGGAAGGTGATCGAACTGACCGGATCAAAATCGAAGCTTGTTTATATGCCGCTTCCGAGTGACGATCCGATGCAGCGCCGCCCGGTTATAGATCTTGCCAAAGAAAAGCTGGGTTGGGAGCCGACGGTTGCGCTGGAGCAGGGACTGGAGCGGACAATTGCGTATTTTCGGTCGGTTTTGTGAAAGAAGATGTAATTTATATTGCAATTTTTTGAATAATCGCATATAATAATGGTGAAAACACGGATGTGTTTTCTTACTGGAGAGCTCCTGCCATAAAGTGGAGGCTTTAACAACAGGTTATTCATTTGTGTAACTGGAAATGAGAGGAGAGTACATGGTACGCTCCTCTCATTGTATATAAGAGAGGTTTGGTTATGAAATTATATAGTATATCGGATGAATACATTAACTACTTGCGAAAGAATGATTAATGGAGAAAGAAAAATACGGAAGAATTCTCTTATAGTAATGCGAATTATACATAGAACTGGAAAAAAAGATGAATTAAAGGGAACACCTCAAATTGGAACAATGATTCCTGTACCTGATTCGGATAAAAATTTGCAAACCGGAGTAAGATGGTGTATGATGTCTAAAATACAAAGGGCACAGGTTACAGAAAGGGGGCAGCTATGAATAAACGGTTTACCAGAAGTGAATTTTTGTTTTTGACAGCGTATATTCTCTGGTTGCTCTTTGCCGTGCTCAGGCTGACCTACTTAAAGGATTTATTTGCGTTTTCTGTGATGAACCGATATGTGGAAAAAATTGTGATGGGGCTGCTGCTGCTCAAATTGATTGAGGATGACCGGTACGGAATCAAAGGCATCCTCGGTATTTGTGTGGTCGCAGCCCTGTACTATGTGTCTCTTCAGGCAAATGCCACAGAGCTTGTACTTCCCGTCGGCTTTATTTTCAGTGCCCGAAACGTGGATTACAGACATTTCTTTAAGGCGACATTGGCGGTGCAGCTGTCTGTTATGGCGGTCAGCGTGACCTGTTCTCTGATGGGAGTCATACCCAATGAGGCGTGGGAGGAACCGGAAAGAATCAGGTACAGTCTGGGCTACACGTTCTGCACTTACGGAAGCCATATCAGCCTTTTTCTGACGCTTGTCTATATGAGCCTTCGCAAACGGCTGAAATTCATGGAAGCAGCGCTGCTTCTTATATGGAATTTGATCTGGTATCAGGTTACCGATACAAGAACCGATCTGTTTTTATTTGTGCCGGCGATCGTGGGCTGCTATGTGCTTGGCAGACTGGAAATAAAAATGTGGAATCGATGGATATATCGCCTTGCACTAATGCTTGCAGGTCCGGTCATTGCGTTTGGGGCTATTGCGGCGCAGTGGTATTTTGATATTGACAATGCACTGTGGCTGAGGTTTGACCATGCTTTGAACAGCAGACTGCGTTTAGGACACGATGCGATCACTCAGTATGGATTTTCGCTGTGGGGGCAGTATATCAAATGGGTCGGACGAGGCGGCATAAAGCTGCATCCGGATTGGGTTTATAATTATGTTGATTGCTCTTTCCTGAAATATTTATTGCACTATGGAATCGTGTTTTTTGTCCTGCTGCTGCTCGGACTTGTTCTGGTAGGCAGAATGGTGGCGGAGAGCAGGAATCCGGCGCTTGCCGTTGCGTTCGTCGCATGGCTTCTTTACGGTGCTGTGGATGCGGAGCTGTTTGCATTGAATTTCCAGCCGTTTATGTTATTATTGGGATATAGCTTCGCACAGTGGAATTTCATTTTACCAAAAGCAATGTCCGGTAAAATTTGCCAAGTGACAGAAAATCGTGTATGATGTTTGGGGAACAAGTGCTTTTCGCACTTAAAACAGGGGATTATAAGTGTAAAACATAAAAAGGGAAAAGAGGAACAAAGTATGAATCATGCACAACCTTATGAAGAACACATCATTACGGTGAAGGGAACCTTGCGTTGGTTGGCAGGAGGCGGGAGACTCATTCTGCTCCTTGCTCTGGCGGGAGCGCTGCTCGCAGGAGGTCTGCAGGCAGGAAAGCAGTACAAAAAAGCACAGGCGCAGAAAGGGCTTCCGGATACGATAGAAAAAGAAGTGAAGGTCAAGGTGGATGAGGGCGAATACTACAATGTCAAATCACTCGTGGAATATGAGGAAATTGTAAAGGACAAGCAGGAATATCTTGACGAATCGATACTTATGAAGACCGACCCGATGCATAAGTGGGTGGGAAGTATG
>JAFUZE010000161.1 GCA_017476765.1 Lachnospiraceae bacterium | reverse complement strand
TCCACACTGTGATGTCCGTCCACGATGAGATCGCCGTCCACCTTACAGTCCAGATCAAAGAACCCATGCTTGGAAAATCCCTCTAGCATATGGTCAAAAAATCCGATGCCGGTTGCGATCTCACTCTTTCCGCTTCCGTCCAGATTCAGTGCAATCCGAATCTTTGTCTCCTTCGTTTCACGTTCTATCGTGACCTTTCTATCGCTCATATCTCCTTCTGCCTTTCTATTCCTCATTTTCAAACCGCACGGCAATCGAGTTGGCATGTGCTGTCAGCCCTTCCTTCTTCGCAAACAGCTCGATGTCGTTATGAATGAGCTCCAGAGCCTCTCTCGAATACGAGATGATGCTCGATTTTTTAATAAAATCATCTACGCCCAGCGGCGAGAAAAACCGTGCCGTACCGTTTGTCGGGAGCACATGGTTCGGTCCCGCAAAGTAATCACCGAGCGGTTCACTCGAGTATTCCCCTAAGAACATCGCACCTGCATGACGAATCTTCGTCATCGTCTGGAACGGATTCCTTGTGAGGATTTCCAAATGCTCGGAAGCGATCTCATTAGCGGCATCGATCGCATCGTCCATCGAATCCGCGAGCAGAATATAGCCGTAGTTATCCAGCGAATTTTCAATGATTGCCTTTCGCTCAAGCCCCTTCACAAAGGTACTCACCTGACTTGACACTTCCTCTGCGAGCCGCTCACTCGTCGTAATCAGAATCGCCGATGCAAGCTCATCATGCTCCGCCTGAGAAAGCAGATCGGCTGCAACGTATCTGGGATTCGCACTCTCGTCAGCAAGAACTAAAATCTCGCTCGGTCCTGCAATCGAATCGATGTTGACATATCCGTAAACCGCCTTTTTGGCAAGTGCGACAAACATATTGCCCGGTCCTACAATTTTATCGACCTTCTCGACAAGCTCGGTGCCGAATGCCAGTGCGGCGATTGCCTGCGCTCCTCCGACCTTATAGATTGTATCCACCCCGGCAATCTTAGCCGCTGCCAAAATGCCCGGATTCACCTTTCCGTCCGCCCCCGGCGGTGTTGCCATCACGAGACGCCCTACCCCGGCAACCCGCGCCGGAATTACGTTCATCAGTGTCGAGGAAGGATATGCCGCCTTTCCGCCCGGCACATACACGCCGACCTTGTCGAGCGGTGTAATCTTCTGTCCTAAGATCGTGCCGTCCTCCTTTGCGTCAAACCACGAATTGCGCACCTGCTTTTCGTGATACTCCCGGATATTGGCAGCCGCCTTTTTCAGCACATTGACAAATTCCTCTCCGACAAACGCAAACGCCTCGTCAAACTCCGCCTCCGTCACGATAAAATTATCCTTACCCATCTTACATTTATCGAATTTCTCCGTGTACGCAAACAGCGCCTGATCACCGTTTTTCTTCACGTTTTCGATGATCTCTGCAACCGTGCTCTCATACTGCCCGTAGTTATTCGGGCTTCTTTTTAATAAATTCTGCAATAAATCCTTCTTTGTTTCCTTCGTCAGTTTGATTGTTCTCATGCTAATTGCTCCTTTAAATCTGCGATCAGTTTTTTGATCCGCTCCGACTCCATCTTCATGCTCACCTGATTGACAATCATACGTGCGGAGATCGGACACACCTCCTCCAGCACCTCAAGCCCGTTTTCCCGAAGCGTCGAACCGGTCTCCACAATATCCACAATGACATCGGAAAGACCGACGATCGGACCCAGCTCGACGGAACCGTTTAATTTGATAATATCGACTGTCTGATGCTTTTGGTTATAAAAATAGTCTTTGGCAATTTTCGGATACTTGCTTGCCACCCGGATCATTTCATGATGCTTTAGCAGCTCCTTTGCGCTCGCAGGTCCGCACACGCACATCCGGCATTTGCCGAAGCCTAAATCCAGTACCTCGTAGGCTCTTTTTTCCTCCTCCAGCAGCGTATCCTTCCCGACAACACCGATATCGGCGACC
Source organism: Lachnospiraceae bacterium (assembly GCA_017476765.1). Lineage (GTDB taxonomy): Bacteria > Bacillota > Clostridia > Lachnospirales > Lachnospiraceae > JAFUZE01. Next base: position 4,632 of record JAFUZE010000161.1, on the reverse strand, counting down.
CCATACTCGACATAGGTCGGCACATCCGGTCCCTTTGACAAAAAGAATTTGAGCTTTTGCTCCTCATTGACGAAAATTAATTTGCGGGAATTTTTATCCTTCATCTCCTCACAGGTGATGCCGATCTTCTCAAACAGCTCCAACGTCTGCTTCGCCAGCCTTCCTTTTCCGAGGGCAAAGGTTAAATATCTCATATCATCCTTCATTTTCTATGTACCTCGTATCGATTTCTTTGATTTGATTGTTCTTTGCAAAGGTCTCATAAACCGAAAGCGGAAGCTCCTCGCTCTTTAACATCAGCTCCACCTTCTGCCCCTGCGCCCGCATGGCAGCTGCCGTCTGAATCGCCTGCTTGCAGCAATCCTTCTTATATAATAAAAGCACGATGTCCGCATCCTTTGCCACGGCAAGCTTCTGGCTCTCCAGTGCGATCATCAGCTCGTCAATCGTAATCATAAAGCCGATCGCCGGAGCATCCTTGCCGAAATAGGATAACAGCTTATCATAGCGCCCTCCGGTCAGGAAGGCATCGCCGACACCATAAGTATAGCCTTTAAAAATGACCCCTGTATAGTAATGATACTTGATCACCATCGAAAGGTCAAAGGAAATATACTTTGTCACGCCATAAACCTCCAGCGCTTCATAGAGGCTTTGCAGCCGGTCAATGGCATCCAGCGAGCGTGTATTCGAAACAAGTGCCTTTGCCTCCTGCAGAAAGTCCGCACTGCCAAACCCATCTGCCGCCTTCAGTGCGACCTGCGCCTGCTCCCGCTTTACGCCGACAGAGATCAGAAACTCCTCTGCTCCGAAATAATTCTTTGCCGAGATGTATTCCCGAAGTGCGAGCTCATCCTCCTCGGACAACCCGATCTCCTCACAGATTCCCTTAAAAAACTCAATATTGCCGACGCTGATTTGGAACTCCTTAAGACCTGCCGCCCTGCACGCCTCCACGGCAAGCGCAATCATCTCGGCATCCGCAAGGACCGAATCGTCGTTAAACAGCTCCACGCCCATCTGGGTCGTCTCCTTCAGCTTTCCCTGCAGATTTGACGTATTCACAAAGGCATTCCCGTGATAGGTAAAGCGTACCGGCAGCGTTTCCTCCATAAAATATTTTGCCGCACATCTCGCCATCGACGGGGTGAAATCCGGTCTGAGCGCGAGCGTATTGCCTTCCTTGTCAAAAAATTTGTACAGATCCTTGCTTGCGGTCGTCCCGATTTCCTTACCGAACACATCAAAAAACTCAAAGGACGGTGTCTGGATATCCTGATAGCCGAACTGCAAAAAGGTTCGGTGCAAAAGCTTTTCGACCTTCCTTTTCTTCTCGTATTCCGCTCCGTAAATATCCCGGACACCCTCCGGTGTATGTACCAATCGTTTACTCATGCTGCTTTTCCCTCATCCGGTATTCCGTCTCTTTTCGGGACATACCGGCTTTCCTGCTTATTTATATTTCTTTGTCGTTGCTTTATTGCTGTGAAGTGCTACCTCATTATCGTATTAGCAAGCAAAACTGTGGTTAGTATAGCAGAGCATTCTTCGCTTGTCAACCCTGAGCACTCCGAAACATCCTTACCATTCGCGGACGGTTAGACCGTAAATGGTAACAATCATTCGCCCTCATCCCGCTGCGCAAGATCGAGCTGCAGCATATCCAGATACGGCACTAAAATCCCCTGCTTTTTCGGCAGCTTGTATTCGTGCGGAACCTCCTCAAAGCGAAAGCTCTTTCTTCCTCCGCTCTTTGCCCGGTCCCAGAAGGTTTTCAGCACCCGGTACGGCACATAATAAAATTCATCCCGGTGCGTATAGTAAATCAAAAAGAAGGCAATTCCCTTCTGCTGCTCAAACCGCTGCATGAACACCATCTGATGCTCGTGCACATTTTGCAGCGCAAAGGTATCCACCGCACACTCCTTTGCATCAAAGCAGACCGGGATTCCCTGTACAACACCAATGTAATCCACCGTACTTTTCTGCTCGAAATAGGCAAGCGTGATATGGCGGTTTTCCTTATCGATCTTAATCGGTGTGATCGGAGTCGGCACCTTCTGTATCAGACAAAGACCGCTCTCCTGATATTTTTCATTTGTCCGGTTAATCAGCTCCTCAAGGGCGGAACCCCTGAGGCCTCTTGAATTCCATGTCGGCATTTTTTGCTTCCTCTAAATTGATTTCCTTCCGGGGCATCGGATACCCCATCCTGTGACCGGCGTATTGCGATTATCGCTTTTCATTGCAAGCCTGTTCCAGCAGCAGTGCAAACGTATCCGGCAGCGGAGCAATAAACTCTTTTCCCGAAAGGCTTGCAAGCTCCCCGTCCAAAACGGGAAATTGCAGCCGATATGCATGCAGCAGCTGGCTTGCAATCCCATAGCTGCGCTTAAAAACATCATTGACCGGTCTGTTTCCATACTTGTAATCACCCACAATCGGGTGCCCGATCGAAGCCAGATGCGCCCGAATCTGATGCGGCTTTCCCGTAATCAGATGAATGCTTAAAAGGGAAAGCTCGATGCTTCTGCCCTCGAGAGAAATCCGAAACGCTTTCAGCGGGGTAAGCTCTGTATGAATTTCCTGTGTTCCCTCCGCCGGCTCTTTGTGAACCGTCACCTTGTTTGTCCGCTCATCCTTGTGCAAATATCCATGCAGCGCAAATCCCTCCCGCACCGTTCCGAGCACCATGCACTGATAATCTTTGCGCACGCTTCGTTCCTTGAGCATCCGGTTCATCGCCTTTAACCCTGCCATCGTCTTGCCGCAGATCAAAAGTCCGGATGTGTTGCGGTCGAGACGGTTGCACACCGAGGGCTTCAAGACCGCCAGCTCCTGCCCGGTCAGCTGTCCGCTCTCCAATAAGTAATCGATGAAATATTCGTTTGCGGAATAGTCGCTCCGCTCCGCCTTTTGCGACAGCACGCCGACCGGTTTATTGTACAGGAGAATGTTCTCATCCTCATAGATGACAGGAAGGAAAAAATCTGCCCTCTTCACCGCAGGCTCTGCCTGTGCAGACACTTGCGTCCCGGCAAATTTGGCAAACGTTTCATCCGAGAGATAAAAGGTCACCCGGTCCCCTTCTGAAAGTATCTCGTCCCCGGATGCCTTTTTTCCGTTCAGCACAATATTCTTTTTGCGCAGCATTTTATAGGCAAAGCCTGCAGAGGCTTCCTTTAAAATGCGTACAACAAATTTGCGCATTTTCTGCCCTGCCTGCTTTGCGCTGATCGTGTATTCTTTCATATGCAGCCTTTCTTGCAAATAAGCCCCGCACTAGCAAATAACCACACTAGAGCGTAATCTCAAAAAGAATTCTCGCCATATCCCCGTCTCTGTTTTTCTCCTTCTGCTCAAGCTTTGTCAGCTGACTGACACGATGGAGAAACTCCTCCGCTTTATCCATCGGAAAAACAGTGACATTTGCATGCAGGTTTTCCTTCTTCAGACATGCCTGAATATGCTCCTCCAACTCCTTCAGCGGCTTTTTCTCATCGAGACAGAGACCGCAAATATTGCCCTCCCTGATGACAAGTGCCGGCACATTATAGGTTCTCTCATAGGTCGTAAAGACCAGATCGTAAAAGTGATGTGTCAGTCCGGCAAGCATCTCCTTGTGCGCTTCATACCATTCCCCGGAACAGCCCTTTGCCTTGCAGTACATAAACGCATTGACCAGACTTCGCGCCGCCGGAAGCACGCCCAGAACCGCTACGATTGTGAGCAGATTCTTCTTGGTGCCCGTCGCCACAATTCCTGTGATAAACAATGCAGCGGACACTGCAAACAACAACAGTGTCCATAGGATCGTCGTCGTCCTTCTCTGTTTGATATACCCAAAGGAACCCTTTGAAACCTGTTTCTTCATAAAGCTGTCTGTACTCCTCTCATTGCATCGATGATTTCAATATGCACTCAAACGCTATGCGCCGCGAACCTTTCTCCTCCTTCTGTATGCGCCTGCTCATCACCACAACGGGCACTTACTGATTTTTCAGAAATGCAAGATACTCTTCGCCCGGTATCGGTTTGGAATAGAGGTAGCCCTGCATATAATCGCAGCCATAATCGCGCAGAATCGCAGCCATCTCCTCCGTCTCAACGCCCTCCACGACAATCCGCTTATCAATATCCTTGATCATCTGCATCGTGTTGCGCAGAACGACCATGGCATCCTTGTCCTTCATTGCCTGCCAGAGAATGCTCTTGTCGATCTTGACGATCGATACCGGCAGCCGGAGCAGATAGTCGATTGCCGCAAAGCCGGAGCCGAAATCATCGATGGAGAAGGACACGCCCTTCTCGTTCATCTGCCTCATATTCCGCTGTAAAATCCTGATTCCGCCGCTCTCCATCTCGGCAGTCTCGGTAATTTCCAGATTGATATAGGACGGCTCGATCTGATACTCCTGCATGATTTTCAGAAATGTATCCGCAAGCTCCTCATGATAGCACTGAATCGGCGAAAGGTTGATCTCGATATAGTGAACACCGAGGTCAAGACAACCGCTCCCACTCATAAACTCACACACCTTGCGGAATACGATTTCCCCGATCTCGATAATTCTTCCGTTCTTCTCCGCAATCGGGATAAACTCCTCCGGTCTGATAAAGCCAAGCTCCTCG
>JAFUZE010000160.1 GCA_017476765.1 Lachnospiraceae bacterium | reverse complement strand
GTACAGGGCAAAGGCAAACTGCTCATCAATATAAATCTTGCATTTTTTTCTGCCAATATCAGAAATCTCCGTCACAATCACGTCTATTCATCCTTTTTTGCAGCTTTTCCTGCACCTTTACCGTCTGCCTTGTCGTCCGTTTTGCTCTCCGCACCGGCATCCGCCGCATTGCCGCCTTGAAGTCCGAAATGTGCGCGCACCTTTGCCTCAACCTCGTCACAGATTGCCGGATTGTCCTTGAGATAATTTTTGGCATTCTCTCTTCCCTGCCCGATCTTATTCCCTTCATAGGCATACCATGCACCGCTCTTATTGATGATATCGACGCTCGCCGCCAGATCGAGAATATCCCCGACAGAGGAAATGCCCTCCCCGAACATAATGTCGAACTCCGCCTCCTTAAACGGCGGTGCGACCTTATTCTTCACAACCTTGACTCTTGTGCGGTTGCCGATGACCTCACCGCCCTGCTTGAGTGATTCGATGCGTCGGACATCCAGACGCACGGACGAATAGAATTTGAGTGCGCGCCCGCCGGTCGTCGTCTCCGGATTTCCGAACATCACGCCGAGCTTTTCACGAAGCTGATTGATAAAGACGACCGTACAGTTGGACTTGCTGATGACTGCCGTCAGCTTGCGGAGTGCCTGCGACATCAGCCTCGCCTGAAGACCCATATGGGAGTCTCCCATATCACCGTCAATTTCCGCCTTCGGGACAAGCGCTGCCACCGAGTCCACGATGACGATATCGATTGCACCGGAGCGCACCATCGTCTCCGCGATTTCAAGCGCCTGCTCCCCATTATCCGGCTGTGAAATGTACAGGTTGTCGATATCCACTCCGATATTCTTCGCATACACCGGGTCGAGTGCGTGCTCGGCATCGATAAAGCCGGCAATCCCGCCCCTCTTCTGTACCTCTGCGACCATATGCAGCGTCACAGTCGTCTTACCGCTGGATTCCGGTCCGTATATCTCAATGATTCTGCCCTTCGGGATTCCGCCTAATCCCAATGCGATATCCAGACTTAAGGAACCGGTCGGAATCGTCTCCACATTCATCTGGGCGGAAGGATCTCCGAGCTTCATGACGGAGCCCTTTCCGAATTGTCTCTCAATCTGCGATATCGCAGCTTCCAATGCTTTTTGCTTTTCTTCTTTTTCCATTTCTCTTCTCCTTTTTAGAACATTTGTTCTAATTGAACTTATCATAAAACAAATGTTCGATTTTGTCAATGCTTATTTTCAACCCTTACAAACAATTTAGCACAGACAAAGTCCCATAAAACTCCCTCTGACATTTTTGTATCCTTTTTTATGTCTTTATTTCTGTTTTATTCAGCATTCAGTGAATCTGCGGCGATGTGCCAAAGACGTAAAGAAGACAATTCCTTACTTCCCCACTTTAACACAAAATACGTCACAATTCAACCGAAATTTCCATCTCTTTTGGTGGTTATAGTTCAGCCCTTAGCCAATAGCCAGTTGCCACAATATGTCTATTTGTAAGGGGCCTTGTGAAAACGTCGGTTCTTTGTGTGCGTATTTTGCACACTTAGTACCGCTACGTTTTTCGCGTAGCGCAATGCCTGCGCACTTAGCGAGGTATTTTCGAGCTTAGTGCAAAGGTATGCGTTAGCTGCGGGTGCCCCGTCAAATAGACATACTGTGGCAACGTCCGGTAGCTACTGACTGAATTGTGACTTTTGTGCCTCATTTCACCTTCACCTTTTTCACCGCACTGTATGCCCCGTAATATTTGACCCCGCCTGCCTTCTTGTAGCTTCTGATGCGGACATAATAGGTCTTGCCCTTCTTCAGCTTTGTAAAGACCGCACGGACGGAGGAAGCCTTCGTGAGCGTCGTTGTCTTTCGGTTCTTCCGAAAGCCCGAATCGGTCGCAAGCTGCACCTGATAGCCGCTGACAGTCTTATCCTTTTTGACGGAAACAGTCAGTTTTCCTCCGCCGTTTGCCTTGAGTTTTTTGATCCCTGCCTTCTTCGGCACGACCTTGAGCGTCACCTTCTTCGTCTTTGCGGCATATTTCTCCGTCTCTGCGCTCGTGACCGTCAGCGTCACCTTTCCATAGCCCTTGATCGTCACCTTTCCTTTGGCGGAAACAGACGCAATCTTTTTGTTGCCCGATTTGTAGGTCAGCACACCGTCGCTGTTTGTCTTTGCCCCGAGCGAAAAAGCCTTTGCGCCATAGGTCTTGGTGACCGTCGTCTCCGGTACCGTAATTGTTGCATTGCCCTGTATGACCTCAATCAGCACCTGTGCGCTGTTTAAATAGTACCGGTTTGTCTCCGCCGCAGTGACCGTCACATAGCAGCTTCCGGTTCCGCAAATCGTCACATAGCCCTTTTCATCCACCGTCGCCACCTCTGGATCGTCCGAGACATAGGACAGCCCGCCGTCTCCGGTCGTATACAGATCGAGCAAAAAGCCTCCAGCGGAATACTTTTTCTCATATGCCTTTGTTCCCTTCAAAAGCTGAATCTGTCTCGTATAACCGCAGTAGATGCAGCTTCCTTTCTCATACACATGCGTGCAGGCATCCTGCGCCCTTCTTAGGATGACAAATTCCTCCGTCAGCTCCCCTGTATAGCTTCCCGTTCCGATAATCTCTACCTCGGCAGTTCCGGGATTGAGGTTGCCCGTGTAGCTTAACGCATAATCCCGATACTGCGAAAGCACATTGCCCTTTTGGTCATACACCGTCACATCCGGCAGCTTTGCCGTCCGGTCATACTCATAGCTCGTCTGCGAAAGCACTGCCCTTGCAAGCTTTGCCCTTGCAATCACAACGGTAATGACTTTCTTCGCCCCGGCAAACTGCTCCGTCTGCGCAGCCTCGACCGTAATATGCGCCGTTCCGGCTTTGCAGATCGTCACGGTTCCGTCCCTGTCCACCTGCAAAACCTGTGTATCATCCGAATGATAGGTCACCTCTCCCTGATTTCCCGAGACGCGAATCATAAACGGATCGTCTAGGAAGGTCTTTTGTATCCTGTAATCTTCCTCTCCCGCACCTGCAGTCATCACCATATCTTCGTCTGCGTCAAGCGCAAGCTCCTGCTCCTTCAGCGTAAAACCGCAGTGGATGCACTGACTTTCCTCAAAGAAATGCCCCGGGCACATCTCCTGGCTGTATGCGTAGATTTGAAACGGCAGCGTGACCGTTCCGTAATAGGGAGCGATTCCCGTCACGACTGCGCTCGCAGTTCCGGTCTCCGAATTATTCTCATACGCCACCTCATAATCCTGCCCCTGTACAAGCCGGACACCTGCTCTTGTCACGGTAACGGCAGGACATTTGTCAGTGCCGTCCGCCACATAGGAATTTTCGCTGACGCTGCACGCATAATTGCTGATATTATACGAGCCGATCGTATCAAGCGTGTTGGTAAACGCCTTAATCCGCGCCAGATTGCGGAACTGGTTGGTTGTTTTGTTCGTATAATACAGATCAAACCACGAATAGTTTGAGGCATATTTGCGAAAGCTCTGCCCCTTCCGGATGTTGGCGCTTCCGTTGCACCAGCCGTAATTGTAGTCCTTCTCCGTCCACACATAGACCACGCTTCCATCCTGTCTGGAAAGCCGGAATACGACGCTGAATGTCTCACCGCTCTCCAAAACGACCGGTGTCGTCAGAGGAATCGTATAAATGCCCGCCATGCCGAGCACACCGGACTGCTTGTGTGCCAACGTGCCGCTGTCCGGATTCAGCTTTCCGTCACTGTCGCTCTCGAGCTTTCTGTAAATCATCAGATCATAGGAGACATCTGTGCTCTGTATCGCAATGGACACCGCCTCCAGACGCTCGTCGTAATGCTCCTCGGACGCATGCGCGGTAAAAATGTTCGCAAGACTCCCTCCCGAATTGAGCGACACCGTGCTCGCCGCAGATGCCGCAAGGCTGCCGTCATAATGATAGTTGTTCTCATAAGTGCCGCTCTCCATCATCTCGACTGCGGTCGGAAAAGCAATGCTCTGATCCTCATAGGAAAGATAGTAATATCCCCCGATTCCGCTTCCGGAGCCCCAGCTGTTTTTGACAATCCACGCCCCCGGGGACGACGGTCTGAAGCTGCTCAAAAAGTTCTCCACAGCGTAATCGTCATTCCAGCCTACAATGACGACCGCATGATTGGTTCCCGCCTGATCACAGTAGGAGGCACTTGTAGCCGCATTGCGGTACTTCCCATCCCCGTTATACATAACAGCCACGCCCCCGTACGAGACGACTGCCTGCTTGATTTCCATTGTCATATTCTCACCGGTCGAGAGCATATACCCGTTTTTTAAAACGCCGTCTGTCTCGTAGCTCAGACTGTCGGGCAGAGCTTCCCCGGTTTCCTTATAGGTGTCAAACGGCGCTACGCTTTCATCCGCAGGTCCGATCCAGTTCGCCGCCTGAAACAGCGCCATGAACAGATTGCCTCCTGCGCTCAAAAACGCCGGTTCACTGCTGACCGCCGTGTTGACATCCTCACTTGTTCCTCCGAGCGGGTCAGCTACATGATGATACAAAAAGTATGCCATGTGATACGGCGAATACGACTGTTCTGCAGTCCGAATCCCGTCCTTGATCGCGGACAACTCCATCGCCCCGGTCGTGGCAAACGCCCAGCAGGTATTCGTCGGATTCTGGTTGCGCACCGGTGAGAGCAGCTGCGGCAGATCGATGTTTGGCGCGTAGCTGCTGTCATTGCCGGATACCGATGCTGCCTCCGGCGATAAATACGCAGATGCGAGCGCTTCCTTCCCGATTTGACGGTCTAAGACTGCCGAATCCTCAATCTCGCAAAAGTCATAACGAAGCTCCGGGAGCACGACCTCCGTCTCTTCACCTGTCCCGTCCGCCCTTTCCTCATCCGGCTCCATCTCCTCATGCAGCAGCTGACCCGGCTGTGGCAGATTTCCGCTGACTGCCGCCTGTTCATATGCATTTTGGCTTATGCTGCCGGCTGCCGCACCGGCATAAGCCGGCGCACCGAAAGGCTCCGACGCCAAAACCGGCATGGTCATGCACTGCGAGAGCAAAACCACACAAAGGAGCATGGATATTTCTCGCATCCATGCCCCTTTGTCCTCTTTTGAAACAAAAAAATTCCTTATGTTCATACGAAACATCGCCTTCACCCTTTATCAATATAAGAACGATAAGAACCTTTTCCTTCTTTTTAAAATATCGGCAATTTTACAGCATTTTCTTATACCGCTCATAGTCCCTGATCGTCGCCGTAATCCAGCCGATGCTTCCGGACGTCTCATAATAGTAGGAATAACCGACCTCCATTCCCAACGGCGTGTAAAATGCAATGCAGTCCTCGCTGTTGAGCTGCTCCCATATATCCGCCTTCGTAAAATCGTCCGGTCCGACAGTCCCGTTTTGCTTCTCGCTGATCTCCATCCAGTCCTCGACGAATTCCTCGCTGTAATCAAGCATATCCCATGCCTCGATCTCGCTTCCCGTCGACAGATCAACATTCCTGCTGTACAGGGTATTGAAGTTCAGCCGGTCGTCATAGCCGGTATCCCTGTTAATAATCAGACTGATCTTGTCCGCATCGTTGAAGGTCACATAGGTATCCTGCACGATCGTATAGTTTGCATACTCACTTTTGCGGGCCTCGTTCCCCTCATCCTCAAAAATGTCACGGTAATAATCGGCATCCTGGCTGAGCAGCTCGTTGATGTGCCCGGTATCGAACGCATCGCTGGTAATCTGAACATAGTCAATGCTCACATAGATTTTTTGTCCGACATCCTTATAGGCATACCCTTCACGCCTGACCTGATAATTGACCGACTCGTCAATGTAGTCGCAGAACTGCTCATAGTATTCTCCTTCAAACACCTCGCCGAAGTGATTCCGGTGGCTCGTATCATAAATTCCGTCCTCTTGTGCCACATCCGGCTGTTCCTTTTCTCCGTCAAAGGAATCGGCTGTCTGCTGCCCGTCATCCTGAGCCGGCTGCCGGGCAAACGGCTTTTGCGTATCAGATGCCAGATACAAACGAAGCGCCATCCCGACGATAAAGCAGAAAATGCCGCAGCAAAAAACAACCGCCAAAATGCTGCCTTTCTTCTTTCCCGCGCTTTTGGGCTCCTGCACCAGTCCTGCGTGATAGATGCCCGCGTCCGTTCGCGCATAAGTTAGCTTCGGCTGCGTCTCATCCGCCGAGTGTGCATGGCTTACCGTATGCTCCTCCGAATGCTGCGGTTTCCTGAACGCCTCCCTGTGCCCGCAGCTCTGGCAGACACCATTTAACGAAAGAGCACCGCACTTCGGACAAAAATCATATCTTTTCTCTTCCATCCTTTGTTCTCACCTCTTATTTTGCTTTTCCGAATGTAACCTCGCTGTAATATTCCAAAACGCATTTCCTAAGCAAAATGAGCGCCTGTGCAACGGCGGTCTCCCGTATCTTTGCTCTTGAACCGCTAAGCTGAAGCTTCTGCACGGTAATCTTTCCCTTGACATTACACCCGATATACACCAGACCGACCGGTTTTTCCTCGCTTCCCCCTTCCGGCCCCGCAATTCCGGTCACAGAGACCGTCACGTCGGACTTGGAAAAGACCGAGGCTCCCTTTGCCATATCACGCGCCACCTCTTCACTGACAGCGCCGTATTTATCCAGCACATTCTTTTTGATTCCGATCAGCTTGCGCTTCGCCTTGTTCGAATAGGTCACATAGCCCGCCTTGAACACCTCGGAAACACCGGAGACGTTGATGAGCCTTCCCGCAAGCAGTCCTCCGGTACACGACTCGATCGTGGAGATCGTCAGATCGTTCGCGATGAGCAGATCGACGACTGCCTTCTCGAGCGTCGTATCCTCCTCCGTCGAATAGATATAAGCGCCGAAACGGCTCTTGAGTTCCTTGACAACCGGCTTGCAAAGCTTCTTTGCCGCCTTGACATCCTCTGCCCTGGCAGTCACACGCAGATGTACCTCGCCGGTCTTGGCGTATGGTGCAATCGTCGGATTGGACTGCTTCTCCAGAAGGTCCTTAATCATCGATTCCGCCTTGCTCTCCCCGATTCCGCAGATTTTGACCGTCTGTGAGTAAATCGTCTCCTGTGTCTTTCCGCTGATATACGGGACGATATCCTGCTCGAACATCGGAATCAGCTCATTCGGAGGTCCCGGCAGCAGGATTACCGTCTTTTCCTCCGCCTCGATAATGACACCCGGTGCGGTTCCGTTCTCGTTGTCGATGATGATTGCACCCTTCGGCATCATCGCCTGCTTCCAGTTGTTATCGGTAATAGAAAGACCGCGCTTGTCAAAAAATTCTTGGATGCGTTTCCTCGAGCGCTCATCCATCAGAAGCTCCCTGCCCATCACGGCGGCTGCCACTTCCTTCGTCAGATCATCTGCCGTAGGTCCGAGCCCTCCGGACAGGATGACGATGTCGGAGCGCTCAAGAGCTGTCCGAAGCACCATCGAAAGACGCTCCTCGTTGTCTCCTACTGTTGTCTGAAAAAAGCACTGCAGACCGAGCGATGCGCATTTCTCGGAGAGATATGCCGCATTGGTGTTGACAATGTTACCTAAAAGTATTTCCGTACCGACACTAATCAGTTCTACAACCATTTTGCACCTCGCGCTTTCTATATGATACACAACATTTTTGTCCATTTTGTGACGACATTATTTTCCATTACACGTCTCCTCTTAGCCAATATGCAACTGCCACCGCTGACCTGCTGATTGTAACGGAAATCATGACTCCTTCGTATCCTGTATGACTCCTTTGTTTTTGACCAGATAATCGACAAGCGAAATGACGGTCAGCGCCACTGCCAGAATGAGCAGGATGAAGGACAATCTTTCAAGAACCATGTAAAAGGTCGCTGTAAAGTTACTCGTAAAGGAAATTTCATCCGTCATAAATCCATGCCCGTTCACAATGACAAGCATCACACAGACCATGACCATCTGAACCGTTGTCTTGACCTTTCCCCAGTAGCTCGCTGCGATGACGACGCCCTTCTCCGCAGCGATCAGGCGGAAGCCGCTGATAATAAATTCTCTTGCGATAATAATGATTGTCGCCCACGCCGGCATCATCTCGAGCGGAATCAGGGCAATTAACGCCGAGCAGACAAGCAGCTTGTCCGCAAGCGGATCCATGAACTTTCCAAAGGTCGTCACAAGATTGTACTTCCTCGCAATTTTGCCGTCTAAAAGATCCGTCAGGGATGCCACGATAAAGATTCCGAGTGCAATCCACTTGAACCATTCCTCACTCTCCGATTCGAGCAGAAAATATACAAAAAAAGGAACTAAAATCACGCGGAACATTGTCAGTTTATTCGGTAAATTCATTTTCACTTTTCTATTTCTCCTATCAAATCATATTCATAGCTGCCAGTCACCTTCACATGCACCAGATCACCAGTCAGAAGCTCCTCATCCGTCTGAATGAAAATCAGGCCATCAACATTCGGCGCATCCCGATAAGTGCGCCCCACATATGCATGCTCGTCCGCAACCTTGCCCTCCACCATCACAAGCAGGCTCTCCCCGATCATGGTTTCCGCCTTGTCAAATGCGATTTCCTGCTGAAGCTCCATGAGCTGTGCCTGACGTTCCAGCTTGACCTCCTCCGGAATCTGATCCGGAAAGGCAGCGGCAGGAGTGTCCTCCTCCGGCGAATAGGTAAAGACGCCAAGCCGGTCAAATTCCATCTCATCGACGAACTCCATCAGCTGCTCATGCTGCTCCTCTGTCTCACCCGGAAATCCGGTAATCAGCGTTGTCCGAAGGCAGATGTCCGGAATCTGCGCACGCAGACGTCCTATAGTCTCCGCAAGCTGCTCCCGGCTCGTCCTCCGTCCCATGCGTCTTAATATCTCATCGCTCGCATGCTGAATCGGAATATCCAGATAGTGGCAGATTTTCTCCTCATCGCGGATGACTTCAATCAGTTCCTCGGTAATCTCCTCCGGATAGCAGTACAAAATCCGAATCCAGACAAGCCCTTCAATTTCACATAGCCTTCCGAGCAAGTCCGGAAGTGACTTTCTTCCATACAAATCCACCCCGTACATCGTCGTCTCCTGCGCAACCAGAATCAGCTCCCGGACACCGCCTTCTGCAAGCTGCTTCGCCTCGTTTAGCAGGCTTTCCATCGGAACGCTGCGAAAATCTCCTCTGACCTTCGGGATGATACAATAGGTGCAATGCTTATCACACCCCTCGGCAATTTTGAGATACGCAAAGTATCCGCCCGTCGTCACGATGCGCCGTTTTCCGGTCACCGGCTTTGCATGAATTGATGCAAGCTCATTGTGCCTCTCTCCGTGCAGGACATGCTCAAGCGCCTCCACAATCTTATCGATCGCCGTTGTCCCGACAATCGCATCGACCTCGGGAATTTCCTTTACGATTTCATCCTGATATCTCTGTGCCAGACAGCCTGCGGCAATCAGTGCCTTCAATCTGCCTTCCTTCCGGTGCTGTGCCATCTCAAGCAGAACCTGAATGCTCTCCTCCTTGGCATCATTGATAAAACAGCAGGTATTCACAACCGCAATCTCCGCCTGCTGCTCATCATCGGTAAACTCATAACCATGCTCGCGCAGCATGCCGAGCATCATTTCCGTATCGACCAGATTCTTATCGCAGCCCAGAGATACGAACAATATTTTCATGCTCTCACCTTTCCGGCAAAACTGCTGCACCGGAAATTTCATTTCCGATGTACAGAGAAAGAGAAATGCCTTTCGGTATTCCTCTTTCTGTCTGCCTTCTTATCCTTATGCTTACTCCTCTTCATCCTCTGCAAGAATCTTGATCTTACCCTGATTCAGTTCCTCGACGGCGATGGAAAGCGGCTTTGCCGTCTCCGACGCTTCCACAAGCGGCTCATCGCCGGCAACAATCTGTCTTGCCCTCTTCGATGTTGCCATGACGATGGAATAACGGCTGTTCGCTACCTTTGCCTCGCCCGGCTCCACTTCACTGTTTACGACCTGTAACAAATCTGAATATGATGGATGTATCATCGCTATTCTCCTTTCAAAAGCTCCTGTAATTCTTTTCTGATCCGATCGATCGTTTCCCTGTTGCGCCGAGCCTCCTCATGTACGCTCTCCACGATTTCATGAAGGTGCATGACGCATGTATCTAAATCGTCATTGATAACGATATAGTCATATTTTTCGATATCCTGTGCCTCCTCGACGGCACGTCTCATCCTCTTGCGGATGACCTCCTCCGTCTCCGTCCCTCTCGAAACGAGACGATGATACAGCTCTGCGGCTGACGGAGGCATGATGAACAGCAGCACGGAGTCCGGAAATAATTCCTTGACCTGCAAAGCGCCCTGAAGCTCAATCTCCAAAATGACATCCTTTCCCTTTCCAAGCTGCTCCTCGACATACTCGCGCGGAGTTCCGTAGTAATTGTCGCAGTATCTGGCATACTCAATGACCTTTTTCTCCTTAATTTTCTGTTCAAAGGTCTCCATATCCACAAAGAAATACTCTCTTCCGTTTTCTTCTCCCTGCCGCGGCGCTCTGGTCGTCATCGATATACTGAGCGCATACGAATCGTATTTTTCAAGGAGCCTTTTCATCACGGTTCCCTTTCCCGCTCCGGAAAAACCGGAAACAACAAGCAGGACTCCCTTTCGGTTGTTCTCAGACATGCTCTCTACCTCCAAAGCCTATTCAATATTCTGAATCTGCTCCCGTACCTTTTCAATCTCCGTCTTCAGCTCAATCGCATGATTGGAAATCTCCAGACAGTTTGCCTTGGACAGAATCGTATTCGCCTCGTGGTTCATCTCCTGCGCAATAAAATCAAGCTTTCGCCCGATTCCTCCGCCCTCGAGAAGCGTCTGCTTCGTCGCCTCGATATGGCTTCTGAGACGTACCGTCTCCTCATCGACGCAGATTTTGTCCGCAAAGATCGTGACCTCCGTCAAAATGCGGTTCTCATCGATCTGCGCGGATTCGAGAAGCTCCTTCAGCTTATCCTCCAGCTTTGTCCGGTATTCCTCCACCGCCTGCGGAGAACGCTGTTCGATAAAATCCACATGACCAAGCATCCCGTTTAACTTCTCAAGCAAGTCCTCTCGAAGTGCCTCGCCCTCCTTGATGCGGGTCGCAACAAAGCTCTCTGCCGCCTGACGAAGCGCACGTTCAAGCACATTCCAGATTTCCTTCTCATCCACGGTCTGTTCTTCCATCGTGAACACCTCCGGATATCTGGAGAGCGTGGAGGTACGGATATCGTTCTCGAGCTGAAACTGCTCCGCCATCTGCTTTAAATATTCATAATACTCGGCAGCAATCTCCTTATTATATTTCACGCAGACATTCTGCTCGGAATAATCCTCATAGGTGATAAAGAGATCCACCTTGCCCCGCTGGATAAATTCCTTTAACAGGTTTCGGATGGACGCTTCAAAAAAATTGAATTTTTTGGGCATCCGGATATTGACATCGAGATATCGATGATTTACCGCCTTCATCTCCACTGTAAATTTCCGATTCCCTTCTGTCACTTCGGCTCTTCCGAAGCCGGTCATACTTTTAATCATGTTCTCCTCCACTGCCGGCTGCAGTCCCGGCGGATCTTATCTCGCGCCACTGAGGCTGTCCTTTCCGATCATTGCATACGCTTTTTATTATAGACGATGCGCCAAAAGCAGTCAAGATTAGAATCACATTTCATCGATGCGCGTAATCCCGGAAATATCGCTGCCTGCGACAAGCGAGTAATTCGTGTAGTAGACGACAAAGCCCGGCTTTGCACCGTTTGGCTTTTTGACATGCTTTCTCTCCACATAATCAATCTCGACCTTATCCTGCCCGCGCGCCCTGGAAAAATGAGCCGCCAGACTTCCCGCCTCCTCGAAGGTACGGTCCGGCATTTCCTTTCCGCCGCTTTTGACAATCACATGGGAGCCCGGCATGCCCTTTGCGTGAAACCACCAGTCGCCGCCCTGTGCGAACTGAAACGTCAGCTCATCGTTCTGAAAATTATTTTTCCCCCCATACATATGGAACCCGTCCGAGCTGATGAAATGAAACGGCCGGCTCGTCACCTTGACCTTTTTGGTATTTCCCTTCCGCCTGATATAACCGCTCTCGATCAGCTCCTCCTTGATCTGCACGAGATCCTCCTCCAAAAGGGCAATATCAAGCGCCGTCATGACAGACTCCAGATGCGTGATTTCCGCCTTTGTACTTTCGGTC
>JAFUZE010000159.1 GCA_017476765.1 Lachnospiraceae bacterium | reverse complement strand
TTGAAGCCTTTTCGCAGGAGGACGATACAAATAAGTCCTCGTACGGAGGTTCCGGACTTGGACTTGCAATCACAAAAAATATTGCCGAGATGATGAACGGAAATATAACCGTGGAATCGGAAAAGGGTGTCGGCTCAACCTTTACTGTGGACGTGGCGCTCAAGAACGCAGGCAGAAAGGAACGGCATAACTTTGATGTGCGCCCGCAGGATATGAATGTTCTGATTATCGATGACGATCCCGTGGCATGCCGGCATGCACAGATCGAGCTCGGAGAGATCGGCGTGCATTCCGAAACCTGCTTAAGCGGAAAGGAAGCCCTTGAGATGATCGAGCTTCACCACGCGCGCAGGGAGGAATATAACCTGATTCTGGTTGATCTCAAGATGCCGGAACAGGACGGCGTTGAGGTGACAAAGGAGATTCGCGGGCTCCTCGGCGACGATGCCGCCATTATCATTCTCACGGCGTACAGCTGGTCGGATGTGGAGGAGGATGCGATAAATGCCGGTGTTGACAGCTTTATGTCAAAGCCGCTCTTTGCATCGAATGTTCTCCATGAGTTCCAGCAGGCGCTTCAGAAAAAGAGGATGAAGGATGAGGAAGAGGAGGAGGAAATTGACCTCACCGGCAGGCGAATCCTTCTGGCGGAGGATGTGATGATCAATGCGGAGATCATGAAGCAGCTTCTTTCGATGGAAGGCATGGAGGTGGAGCATGCGGAGAACGGAAAACTGACGGTCGAGGCATTTGCACAATAGCCGGAAGGCTATTTCGATGCGGTGCTCATGGATGTGCGGATGCCTGTCATGGATGGTCTTGAGGCAACGGCGGCACTCCGTGCGCTCAATCATCCGGATGCAAAGAGGGTGCCGATCATTGCCATGACAGCAAATGCGTTTGACGAGGATGTGCAGCGTTCCCTGCAGGCCGGGATGAATGCGCATCTATCCAAACCGGTGGAGCCGGATCATCTGTACAGCACACTTGCCGAGCTGATTCGTAAAACGGAAAAAGAGGGAAAGTAATGGCAGAACCAACAGACAGAAAAGGAGACAGGCATGGCTGAAATAAGAAAGATACTTGATGATTTATTTGACGCTTTTTCAATTACTGCGGGAGGCAACTATGTATCCCTGTATGATATAAAAGGAAAAATGACACGGTATACACCGGCAGCGGTGGAGCTGTTCGGGCTTCCGGGAGAATACATACCGGACGGAGCCTTCAGCTGGTCGGAATATGTTCATCCGGAGGATCGCAATCGTTACGAGACGGTCATGGGGGAGCTTCTGACGAGCGGAACGCGTACCTACAACCTGACCTATCGCGTTAGGCTGAAGGCGGGCGGTTATGGGCTGTTCCGCTTTATCGGCGCAGTGCTTCGCGTTTCTGATGACAATCCTGAGTTAGTCGGCGGTATCATGATCAATCAGGGATTGATGGAATATACGGATCCGATTACAGTGCTTCGAAATCAATACGGCTTTTTTTCGGATTTGTCTGCCGTCATTGAGCGGAAACAGAAAAATATGGTGTTATTCCTCGGTATCAGCCGCATGTCCGAGATCAATGAGATGTACGGATACGGCTTTGGAAACCATGTGCTGCAGCAGGTAGGCTGGGTGCTCCAGGAGTGTGTCGGAGCGGACGGCATCGTATACCGGATGGACGGACCGAAATTTGCCGTGCTCTCAGAGCAGCTTTCCGCCGAAAAGATGGAAACGATTTATAAAAAAATCCGACAGCGGCTGGTGGGCGGTATTATGGTCGGGGATGTGAAACAGACACTCATTATAAGCGGCGGGATGATTTCCACGGAAGATGTGAAAATGAATGAACAGACGATCTATTCCTGCCTGAAATATGCTTATAAGGAATCGAAGGAGAAGCAGCACGGAGAACTGGTGAGCTTTGACGAAGGCGGAAAGGATGCGGATTTGCGTTCGCTCGAGATGATTGATACGATCAGGGATTGCATCGTTCGTGATTGCGAGGGCTTCTCGCTTTGCTACCAGCCGGTCCTGAATTCAGAGACCGAAAAACCGATCGGGGTGGAGGCGCTTTTGCGCTGGCACAGCGACGAATTTGGTGAGATTGCCCCGATGGAGTATGTTCCTGTGCTGGAGCGGGATTTTGTCTTTGAGGAACTGGGATACTGGATACTCCGGCAGGCGATGACGGACGGGGTGAGGTTTGTGGAGAAAAATCCTGATTTCATTATGGGAGTCAATATCGCATCCGTGCAGATTGAAGATGAATTTTTTATACAGGAGGTTCAGGAGATTGCGGAGGAAATCGGATTTCCGCTTCACAATCTCTGCCTGGAACTGACCAAGGACTGCAGGCAGCTTAAGGTCAAGCTGTTAAAGGATACGGTTTCGGCACTTCAGAAAAAGGGTGTCCGGTTCATTATTGACGATTTTGGCAGCGGTGTCGGGTCTATTGATTTTCTGCGGGAGCTGTCCTCGGATTACATTAAGTTTGATATGAAATATATCCGGGATATTGAGACGAACGAGGAAGACCAGCAGATCATTTCGCACATGTCCGAGCTTGCGAAAGCATGCGGAACAAACGTCTGTGTCAAGGGAATCGAAACGGAAGGCATCCGCAATGTCGTCCGGCAGTATGCGGTAAGGAGCGTGCAGGGCTTTTACTATGCGATGCCGCTGCGTGCAGATGAAATCATGGAAAAGTGGATTTCCTGAGTATAGGTATGGAAGGGTGAAGTTTATGCAAAGAATTTAAGGGCACATGCCATCAGTCTTTTGGTAAACAGTCGCCTTTGACCGCTTGAAAAGATAAAAAACAGTTGCAAGTTCAGAAAATTTATGGCTTGTGACTGTTTTTTCTTTTTTCATTTAATAATAGGGGAAATACATTTTATAAAAATGTTGAATAAAATAGAAAAAAGTGATATACATATAATATGAAGTGAAAATGTATCAATACAATATTGGATAATAAAACAAACAAAAACTTTGGTAATAATATTGGTCGATACAAACAAAAAATGAAAAGTCAAGGAGAAATATTTGTGAAAATTAACAGAAGATTCTTGGGTTGCCTATCGATGGTCGTTATATTATCTTGTTTTGCCGGACAGACTTTATCATTAAAAGCAGCAAGTTTGTTTAGTAATTCAACGACCAAAAAACAGCTTTTTGCAGTTCCGGAAGGTGGATGGTCGTCTATAAATGTTAAGGTAGATTATATAGAAAGGTATTCTTCAAGCGGAAACAATAATACCTTGAACCATCGATCAAAGTGTGTTTCGTATGCAAGGGCTTATGCAACATCGTGTCCTACAGTAAGTGTAGGCAATGTTGCACACTCAAATGGTAAGTCTTTTACAAGTTGGACAAAAGAAGCTGTTATGTATGACGGCAGTGTATGGGATGGGTGTTCTTATTGGTCTAATTATGGTTCTGTAACCTACAGTAAAACCACGAGCGTAACCGGGAATCTTCCATTTATTTTGTCTTGTGATGGAGCTGTTCCGGCATCGTCATCCGGCTCCGTGCAGTTAGCTTTTAAATAGATAATAGTGCAGTTTTTTAATGGAGGGAAAAATGAAGAAAAAAATAAAAATACTTATTTTGCTCGGTCTCTGTTTGGTTGCGACCTGTTTGATAGGCGCAAGTGTATTGGCTCATACAACCACTTCAACAAAATTGGCAGCCTGGGGCAGATACCTTAACGATAAAAATCATGATGCAAGCGTGGCAGACGATATTTACGCTCAAGGAGAAAAAACTTGTATTACAACGAAAGATATTGAACAGGTTCAAAATTTTTATATGTTGTCAGGTAAAGACGAAAAGACTGCATGGGAAGAAGCAGTTCAGTATGTGAAAGAACGGGAAGCTTTATATCAGGCAGCGATTGATAATGGTTATTCTGTAACAGATCAGGAAGTATGGGATTATATTGATGAATTGAAAAAAACAGTTGACTCTGCAGACAATAAAGAAGATGCATTAGCGATTATACGTCAATTTGATTCAGAGCAGGACTATTGGAATTATGAGTTTAGCGTTTATCAAAAAAATCTTCCTATTCAAAACTATGTTCATGATATAGAGCAGACATTTATGCAGAGAAGCGCCTCTTCTAAGAAAGCTTCAAATGAAATCGAGTCGGAGTGGCAGCAATATTTTGAACAGTTGAAAACGGATTTGATCAATAAAGAAAATTACCAAATTGTAAATAAGTAACTGTATAATCTCGTCAGTCATCTTGACGGAATGAGTGAAGAAAAGTTTGTAAATACGGATATTCTATGATAATATGAGGAGCAGAAAGTTCCAGATAGGCTTTCTGCTCTTATTGTACATAATAGTAAAGAAAAATTTCTTGACATAACTGACCGTCCTGTGGTAAGATACAACAGTATGCCGCATAAGGAGGTAGAAGTGCGTCGAAAGATGCCACCGAACTTAGCGAGTAAATTTATAGGAGGTGCCCTATGTACGCAATTATTGCAACAGGTGGAAAGCAGTACAAGGTTTCAGAAGGAGATGTCGTAAGAGTGGAAAAGCTCGACGCAGAAACCGGAAGCACTGTGACATTTGACCAGGTTCTTGCAGTGAGCGATAATGGCCTTAAGGTCGGCGACGATGTGAAAAACGCAACGGTTTCCGGCACAGTAACAGATCAGGCAAGAGGCAAAAAGGTTATCGTTTACAAGTATAAGAGAAAAACCGGCTATCACAAGAAAAACTGTCACAGACAAGCATACACAGAAGTAAAAATTGATAAGATCAATGCTTAATGTGTACAATTTGTAGGATATGATTCATGACTACAATTACTATTTTCAGAGATCAGAACAAGGATTGTGTCGGATTTGAAATGGAAGGACATGCAGGCTTCGGCTATGCGGGAAACGATATTGTGTGTGCGGCGATTTCCGTTTTGGCAATCAACACATGCAACTCCGTTGAA
Source organism: Lachnospiraceae bacterium (assembly GCA_017476765.1). Taxonomy (GTDB): domain Bacteria; phylum Bacillota; class Clostridia; order Lachnospirales; family Lachnospiraceae; genus JAFUZE01. Next base: position 285 of record JAFUZE010000159.1, on the reverse strand, counting down.
AAGCTTACCCATGACCGTTTCGGGCATGAGGAGGATGAGAAGCGCGGATATTTGTATTTTATGCTGACGGAAAATCCGAGCAGCGAGGCAAAGCTGCTGCTTAATTCGATGGTTCTTGGACTGACCCAGATAGAAGAGCAGTATGGAGCGCCCGGACGCTTTGCTCTTCAGAAGAAGTATTTAAAACTAAAATTCAAGGAGGTATAATGCGATGTTAAAAATGAACCTTCAATTTTTCGCTCATAAAAAGGGTGTTGGTTCTACAAAGAACGGCAGAGATTCCGA
>JAFUZE010000158.1 GCA_017476765.1 Lachnospiraceae bacterium | reverse complement strand
TCGAAATTTCCTCCTCATCGGGTCTTGCCATGCTGATTGCCGTCTCCTCGTACACGCTCTCCGTAAAGAGCTGATGATTCACATCCTGCATGACCATATAACAGCTTTTCAGCCGTTTTCTTCTTCCATAGGTCTTTTGACCGATGTCAAGCCTGCCCCCCGCTCCCTTTTCAAGACCGCACAGGCATCTTGCGAGCGTCGATTTCCCTGCGCCGTTATGTCCGATCAGCGCGACAACGGCTCCCTTCGGAAGCGTTAGCCGATCGATCTTGACAAGCGCCTCCTTCTTCCGATAGGAAAACGTAAAATCGGATAAAACAATGCTTTCGCCCGCAACCTCACGCCGGTGTTTTACCGGAAATTTTGACAATTCAAAGGGTCTTAAGCCCATTTTGATCTGCTCCCGCACCGGCATCTTACGCATCTCCCGCTCCGTATACTCTGCGCAGATTCTGCCTTCCTTCATATAAACAATCCGGTCAAGAAGTCCGATGAGATAGTATAGCCGGTGCTCCGCGATGAGAATCGTCTTTCCCTGCTTTTTCCAGACCGACAGCATCCTTCGAAGCTCCATTGTTGCGGAGACATCCAGATTCGAGGACGGCTCATCGAGAACGATGACGGGCGGGTCGGAAACCGCTACCGATGCGCATGCCACCTTCTGCTTTTCTCCGCCCGACATCTCAAAAATGCTTTTTCCGAGAAGCCCCTGCAGACCAAAACGGTCCGCAGTGCTCAAAATCCGTTCCTTGATGACCTCCTCTGCAAGCCCCTGATTTTCACATCCGAACGCCATCTCACTTGTCGAATCCACCGTAAAAAATTGCGTGCGCGGATTCTGAAAAACGCTCCCAACCATCCGCGCAGTCTGATAAAGCGGAAGCCGGCTGACCGCTTCTCCGTTTACATAAACCTCACCGGTCAATTCGCCCTCATAAAAGTGAGGAATCAGCCCATTGATAAGCCGGGTCACCGTCGTCTTGCCGCAGCCCGACGGTCCGCACAGCAATACGACCTGACCGTCCGGTATCGTTAAGCTGACATCCGAAAGACCGCCGGCATCCGCAGCGCCCGCATAGCGGAAATGAATCTTTTCTAATGTAATCAAACAAAGCTCCTCCTTATCCGATGCAAAATCCAATCCAACAAAAAACAGCTGCCGCGCTCAGAAGCACATCCACCGCCCCGAATCCGATGGCGCAGATATTTGTTCGCTTCTGCGGGGCGCCCAGTCCTCTCGTCAGCGCCGCCGCCGACAGCTCCTCGCCGATTTTTGCCACCGAAATCATCAGCGGCACGATGCGGTATTCCAGCATTTTAACCGGATTTCTCAGCGACGATATGCCCCGCATTTTCATCGCATCCCCGATTGCGGCATATTCTTCCCTGACCGTGGGGAAAAAGCGGAACACGACCGACACGGGAATGACGATTTTCTGTGAGATGTGCATCCGCTCCATTGCTGCGACAAATTCGCTGACTGTCGTCGTTTCAATCAGATAGCAGCCCATAAGAAACCCGGGGAGCATATGCGTGTAGATGCCGATTACCGCGCCGAGAAGAAAGCCGGCCGCTCCCGTCAGATGCACAAGCGCCAAAAGCTCCAGCGTAAACAAAACCGCATACGTTATGCCAAAGCGAAGCACCGCTTTCCATCTGCCCGCCGCAAGCAGCGCCAGAACCGGAAACACAGCCAGAGACGGACGGACGAAACGCATCCATCCGCCTGTTCCTCCTGCCACCATAATCGTGCTGACTGTCACAGTCAAAAAGATTTTCGTGCGTGGATCGATTTTTACGGCACTTTTTATCTCAAAAGGAAGTGATAAGGCTGTATCCATCACGCAATCCCTGCCCTTTCAAAGTGCTTTTTCAAAACTCCTCTTCCGAGAAGAGCCCCCACAATGCCGCCCGCAAAGGTTAAAGCAAACAGTACCGGAAACATCCAGCCCGGTGTGTAGGACATCAGGGTGTCCACATATTCCTGTCCGTAGCTGCTGGCGAGCGATTCAAAATACTCGGTTCTGGTCAAAAACATCCGGCTGATAAAGCCCATGATCCAGAGAGCGAAAATACCGCTGCCAAACAACGTGCATTTCCAGCTTTGGTACTTTCCCGCCCGCAGGATGAGATCTGCCGCCACGCCGAACAAAACGCCGGAAATCAGCACTAAAATACCGCTGCCCATCAGCATATTCAGCAGTCCGAGAATGATTCCCGTCAGCGAAACCATGCCGAACTTTTTCACCTTCGTCAGATACAGCATGAACGGGATGCCGCACAGAACCGGGCACACAAATCCCAAAAGCGGGATAAAGACAGGAAGATATCCCAAAATCATACCCGCAAAGAATAGTACGAAGTAGATCGCTGTGAAGATTCCTACGTTAATCAGATCCTTTGCCTGCAAGGTTTCCTTGTTTGTGCTCCTGTTGCCATTCATATCCTTGTTTAAATTTTGATTAAATTCCATATAAACTTTTTCCTCTCTTTCTCTTGATTACTTCGGTAACGCCAAAAATCCCTTCCTCGTTTTCGTTATTTGATACTCAGCCTGATATCGGTGAAGCGCGTGATAAGCGGTCAGAAAGCTCTTGGCTGGTTGCGCACAGGATCATATCGCCTGCATGAATCAATATTCCTGATCGCTTTCGGATTGTTCCAGCGGCAGATGCTGTAAGAGCCACGGGAGATCGGCAAGCTGAAAGGCTGCGCCTGCTCCGCTTTCCCTGCCTTTCCCCTGCTCCATCCCGATTGCCGCAAGCGCCGCTGTCACACCGGTCAGTTCATTCCAGCTGCCCCTGTAGACATAGCTTTTGCGAATGGTACGGTTCTCCTTTCGCATGAAAATATGAACTGCCGTAAATTCACTCTCATACAGCTCTGCCTCATGCGCAAATGCCTGAACGAGCCCGGCAGCGCTTTTCTCAAGAAGCGTTCTGTCCATCGACGGGTTTTGCAGCTTTGCCATCGCCATGCACATCACGACCTGCTGCGTGCGGAACGTATTGTAATAGTGTGCCGTCTGCACCGGCGAAGCCTTGATGCATTCCGAAAAGCTCTTGTTTACAAGCGGAAAGCAAAGTACCCTTCCGGTAGGCTCCGGCAGCTTCTTCTCCGCCTCATAACCGCTCACACTGCGGATTTGTCCCGCCTCGATATACGCTCCGCTCACGGTATCCTCCGCATAACAGCTCCTCAGCATTTCCACAGCGGCATTTTGAGACATCCCGCTGCTGCCGGAAAAATAGACCTCGATCTGCTCTGGTCTGTACTCCCTGCAGAGCTGATACGTCAAAGCTTCCGTCAGTCCCGGATTGACCCCTGCCCCGAACATGCATTGCAGCTTTTTCCGTTTGAATACCGCATCCCATTCCAGAAGCTTTTCGGCTAAATGCTCCTCCCCGGAGACATCGACATAATTGACTCCCTCACGGGCGCACATCTCCGCCACGCGGTACGAAAGCTCATCCGATGCTCCTACGCAGTTGATCACCGTGCGGCACTGTCTGCAAAAGGCTTCGAGCTGCCGCTCATCCCGGATGTCGATCTTTATCACCGTGACCGATGCCTCCGGTGCTGCCCTTCCCGGATGTCTGATTCCTGCCAGTATGTGCCTGACCGGAAATGCGCAAAGCGTCCGGAGGACGGCACTGCCGACCGTTCCTCCCGCTCCTAAAACTCCAACATACGTTTTCATTTTCGCTCCCTTCCTCTAAAGCGGCTCGCCGAGCTTCGCCACAAGCTCCTTGGCATTTCTCTCATTTTCTACACAGGTGACATGATTGCCGCGTATTTTGCTGATCTCAAATTCACCGAGGCAGACATTCTGCCAGAAGGAAAGTGACTGATCCACGTCCGCGAACAGGAAAGCCTGTTTCTCCTCCGCCAGCAAAAAGCGCACAGGACCGACATACGGAAACGGTGTCATGACCGCTCCCCGCCAGCTTGCGGAATTTGTCCGGTATGTAGACAGCATCAGTTCGGCTCCCGCATCACCCTCCAATGAGCCGGCATACTCCTCAAATCGCTGCTCCCTCGTCATTGCCGCCAGACGCTCCAACAGATTTTTCAGCTCCGGTCTGACCGTCTGACTGCTGCGGACAAACTCGAGTAATTGATGCTCCCGGATGTCTCCGTTTCGCTCCTTGATCACCTGACCGATCACCTCCATCAGCTCCTCATCCGTAATCTCAGGATACACCTTTCCATAGGAGGTAAAGTAGTTCGGCAGGAAAACAGCCTCGGAAATCAGGGAATCTTCCACCTTAAACGGCGCCGGATAGCTGTCAATCAGCGTGATATCCTGTATCTCGACTCCCGCATCGATCAGATGATGTACCGTTTCGACTGCGATAAGACCTCCCAGACAATATCCGATCAGCTGCACCCTCCCGGGCTTGCCATTCAGTATGAGCCCTGCGTATTCCTCGCTGATCGCCGCCACCAGCTTTTCATCCGGCAGGCTGCAGTACGCTTCACTGTCGCTGATCGTAATGCCAACCACCGGTCCTTTTTGCTGCGCTACCAGTTCCGGGATGACATACCTCATCGCATTCATTGTCCCGAATCCGGCATGGAAAACAACACGGAGCGGACCTTCTCCTCCGCCGTAAAAGGTCAGCTTTCCGATATGACCGTCTTTTGTCCTTCCTTCCGCCATTTTTCCGTTTTCTTCTATCGCTTTTCCTTCCGGCGCTTTATCCTGCGGCGTTTTTCCTTCCGGCGCTTTTCCTTCTTCCTCCTGCGCATTAAAGTGTTTCCGTTTCTCCTCCACAAATGGTACAAGGAACTTTGCAAGCGCTCCGACGTTCGGCGTATTGAGCAGCTGACGCAGAATCATGTCAAAAGTAATGTTTTCTATCAGATGCTTAGTTTCCATATAGTCCCGCACCTTTCCGGCCGCCTGCGCCATCAGCAGGGAATCTGCCCCATAATCGTAAAGCTGTTGCTCCGGGGAAAGCCCGCTGACCCCTAATACAGAGGCAAGGATATCACATAAGTCCTGCTGCAGCGTGCCTGCATTCACCTCATCTACGTTTTGGTTCTCATGCATCCGCTCCTGAACCGGCTTTCGTTGATTTTCCTGTGCCGGACTCCATTGCCCGTGCTCGTTACTCGCCGGTTCCGTCTGTATCTGATTCAACGGCTCTTGATTCCACTGTTCCTGATTTCCCCGTTCCCGACTTCCCTGTGCCCGACTTCCCTGTGCCTGATTTTCCTGCTTCTGACTTCCCTGTTCCGGCTTCAACAGCTCTTCCTCCGGCTGTCTGCGGTGCTTTCCTGCTCTTTCCCGCTCCCTTACGCTTCTTCCGTATTCGATAAGCTTTTTGCGGTCTGTCTTTTCGTTTGCTCCAAGTGGCAGGCGGTCAAGCACATAGACATGTCTCGGCAGCATATATTCCGGGACATAATTCTTTAAATCCTCGATAAGCGCTCTCTCCTCCGGCCGGCTCCGTGAGGTGTGAAACTGTTTTGCAAACAGCCTCATATTCCCGGGTGCGATCTTATCGGTCGGTTTTGGCAGGATGATCGTCTGTCCGCTGTCCTCACACAGATCATCCAGCACCTCCTCCCAGTTTTCCTCTCCGATGTAGGAGGTCAGCTCCCGGATACTGTCGCCCGGTCTTTGCATCAGAAACATCTGCGATGCCAGTATCCACGGCTCCTCGCTTATCGGCTCGGTAAACACAAGCCATCCTCCGATCGCCAGCAATTCCCGGATATTCCGAAGCGTTTTGCGGATATCCTTCGCATTTTCCAAAACTCCCACCGCAAGCACGATATCAAATTCATTCGGCACAAATCCCTGTTCCGAATAGTCCCGGTCCATGTCATAGATGCGGTAGTGCACATGGTCATAAGCTGCCAGCTTTGACCTTGCACCTGCCAGAAAAGACCGTGCAACATCCGTAAAATAATATTCATACTCTGCCTGCTGCCCCGCAAGGCGCTCCAACACCCTTTTGCTCGTCATGCCGGTACCGGCACCGATCTCGAGGATGCGCAGTCTTTGCCCGCTTCTGTTTTTTGCGATCTCTCCGATAAGCTCCGGGATGCAGGCATTAAAATATGCGGCAAAGAGATTCTTTTCATAGATTGCCTCAACGGTCTTTGTACTGCCCTCCGGATACAAGAGCTCCACCGGGTCAGCCTCCCCTGCGAGCATCGGCAAAAGGACATCGTTGCTTCTTTCCATATAAGAGATTATCTCCGCATCACCGATATGCTTCTCCCACTCCTCCTTCAGCGTCTGCCACAAATACGGACTGCTGCCTGCATCGGAATCTCCCTTTTGAAACGTTCCCCCATCCGTCCTTTGCAAATAACCGGTGCGGCACAGATGCCGAATCCAATAGGTAACAATCCACCGGTATTCCTCTGCGATTTTGTCGCTGCTGCGCAGCACCTGCATCTGATCTTCTCCTTCACCTTCCAATAATCCGATCGCCTGCAGCGCCTTGAAAAGACTGTCTGATACAAGGCGGTCGCGGATTTGCAGGATGCCCTCGAGCTGCTCCTTCGTCTCCGCAAGCTTTTGCTGATACGAGCTGCTGTACTGCTGCATATGATCCGCTAAAACGGTTCCCTCCTCCGGCTCTTTTTCTTCCTTATTTTGCGGACAGACAAAGGCAAGGAGCGGCTTCTCGCCAAGCTCGGTATCGCAGACAACGCACGCGTCCTTTACTGCTGCATTGCGCAAAAGACCTGCCTCAATCTCTCCGAGCTCGATGCGGTAACCGTTGATTTTGACCTGCTGGTCCCTTCTGCCCAGAAACTCGATCTCTCCTCCCGGAAGATACCTTCCGTAGTCGCCGGTGCGGTACAATCTTTCACCGGTTCCCGGATGTGTCACGAAGCGTTCCGCCGTCAGCTCTTCATCGCCAATATATCCTCTCGCCAGTCCGTCTCCGGCAATATACAGCTCTCCCGCAGCCCATACCGGCTTATCCCGGAAGCTTTTGTCCAGCACATAAAACCTCTGGTTGGCAAGCGGCGTTCCGTAAGGAATGCTCTTTTTCTCCCTGTCTCTCTCATCGCAAATATGATAGATCGACCAGATGGCAGCCTCCGTCGCGCCGCCGAGGCTCACGACCACAGCTTCCGATGCCGCGCTTTTCACCTCAAACGGCAGCGTGACAGGAATCCAGTCACCCGAAAGCAGCACCCTTTTAAGAGACAGCGGCTCTGAATCTCCGGCATCCTTCCTATACGCCGTAAGCAGCTGCATCAAAGCCGGCACCGTATTCCACACATTGATTTCATACCGTTTCATCAGCTCCAGCCAGTGCCTCGGGTTCACACGATTCTCCTCCTCCGGATACACGATCGTGCCGCCCTTTGCCAAAATCCCGAAAATATCATACACCGATAAATCAAAATTCAGCTTCGACAGCCCAAGCACAACCGGCTGCTCCGGAATCCCCAGCTTTTGATTGACGGAAAGAATCGTGCCCGCCGCTGCCCGGTGCGTAATCTCCACGCCCTTTGGCTCCCCTGTCGTGCCTGACGTAAAGATGATATATGCCGACTCTTCGGGGCTGCTCATTGATTCCGGCAGCCTGCCCTCGCCGACAAGACGATCGCACACGATGACTTCCTGCTCCTCATACGCACCAATCTGTGTTTCCTCGTCCGTCAGAATGCAGCGCACCTGTGCCTTTTTCAAAATATGCCGGATACGAAGCTCCGGCTGACCGGCATCCACCGGCACATAGACAGCCCCTATTGACAAAATGCCAAGCACGGCGGCGACCTCCGTATCGGAGTGCTTCATCATAACCGCAACGCGCTCCTGCCTTTTTACCTTTGCCTGCTTAAGCGCCTCTGCAATTCCAAGCATCCGGCTGCCCAATGTCCGATAGGTCGTTTTCCGGTTTCCCTTGATGACTGCCGTATCATCCGGATGCTCCCGAATCTGCTCCAGAACCATCCGATCCAGCGTCCGAAGAGCCGGGGGCTCCTCCGTCGCATTGCTCTGCTCGCGCTCCAGCCTCTCCTTCTCTGTGAGCGTGTTGTCATTTCGTATATTTCCCCAATCACGGTCAGCGGCAAGCTGCCCTAAAAGCTCGCACAATCTGCACAGAATATGCTCCGTCATCTGCTCCGGGAAAACGCCCTTTCGCACATCCATATTGATTTGCAGTCTGCCGTCAAACTCCATAACCTGACAGTCCAGAAAGACCTGCGGTGTCTGGCTGACTCCATAGCTTCCGAGCTCCATATAGCGATAATCCGTCCCGACCGATCCAAGCGAGCTGGTAAACACAATCGGAAGCAGATAATCCTCCGGAGCGTGCAGCCGCCTTAACTCCCGCAGCACATCCATTCCGGAAAACAAATCGTGCTCCATATTTTCGACAAGCTTTTTTTGCAGCCTGCGGGCATTTTCCAAAAAGGACTGTTCTCTCCCGATCACCGCATGTACGAGATTCGTCGAGGTAAAATCGCCGATCAGATGCGCCGTCTCATCTCCTCCGCCCTTCCTGTTCATCGTCGTGAGATTCAGCACAAAATCAGGGCTCTCGCACCACGGCTCCAGAGACACCGCAAACGCAGTCAGAACCGCAAGGGTCGGTGTAAGCCCTTTCTCCGCCGCATAATCCTTGAGCTGCTTCCATTCCTTAACCGGAAGCTGTGCCGAAAACCGTTCAAATTGACCGGACACCTCTCCCTCCGCAATCGTCAGAATCGGCGGCATAGTAAACTCTTTGATTTCCTCTCTCCAGTATTCCTCATCCACCAGATAGCGGGAGCTTTTTTTCCGCTCCGTCATATCGCGGCAGTACTGCCGGAAGGAATACCCGATCTGCGGCAGTGCTGCATTCGCTTCAAAATACAGCTTTTCAAACTCACCAAGCAAAATCCAGATACTCGTCCAGTCGAGAATCAGAAAATCAAAGGAAAGATGCAGAATGCTCTTTTCCCCCGCCTGACTGATGCCGATATCAAAGAGCGGCCATCGCTCCACATCATAGTATTTATTTTCCAAAGAGGCCCGGAGTGCTCTCACCGAATCGCTCTGTGCATCGCCTCCCTCGTTCTCATTCCAGAGCAGAGGAAAGGCTCCCACCGGCTTTTGTACTTTTTGCTTTTGATTTTTCGTAATCACCAGCCGCAGATTCTCATGCCGGTCAATCAGCTCCTTCCATACCTCCTCTGCCCGCCTGCGTTCCAGTCTCGGAAACAGAACCTCAAAATAGACATGGCTGGACACACCGCCGTAGGAAAAATGCTTTCCTCTTCCGAGCAGATAAGCAGCCTGGATGTCTGTCAGCGGATATTCGTCATAAGGGTTCTCTCCCTGTGTGCTCTGACCGGCATCCTTCGCATCTCCGCCGAGCAGCTTTAGAATTTCCCGCTTATGCTCCCTTAAAAACAGAAGCTCCTCCTCTGCAGGGCGTCCGGAAGCGGATTGATAATGCAGCTGCCCCTTTTGTAGCCAAAGAGAAAGTCCCGCCTTATGAAGACTTATAAGCTTTTCCCTTATTTCTTTTTTGTGTTTTTCCGATTCCATGTTCTCTTTTATTGCTGCATTTCCTATCCCCGCTTTCGGTTGGAACTCTGTTCTGCTTCTTGTTTTACTCTCCTCTTTTCTTACCATCTGTCTCTCCTTAAACCGTTAGGAACTGTGTTTGTCAGTTCCCTTTTTGCCACCTTCCGCTTCTCCATGCTCTGCTGCCATCACTGCCCCGTGGAGTCGCTCCTTCGGCAGCGGCTTTCGCAAACCCTTTACAACGATTTCCGCAATTTCAAATTTCCTGCCTCGCTTTATGACGATGGAGGGATCATAACGCGTCACACTTCGAAACGCCTCCTGCTGCTCCTGCGTGCATCTGAGAACAAGACACTCGATTTGTTCCGCTCCGTTTTGATGCGCGACCTTCACCGGTCTCTGCGGGGTATCATACGCCGATACGAGAAACGGAAGCTCCACCGGCAAAAGCGGCAGATACGAAAAGCGCACCTTCTCACCCCGGAGATTCGTTCTGCTCCATGTGATGACCTTCGCCGGTCTCAGCCTTCGAACCGCAGCCTCGCGCCGCACCTGCCCGAAATTTCGGATATCCAGCCGCTTTGCATCAGAGGGCTCGATCGCAAAATCAATCATTCCCTCCCCCTTTGCACACCACTTTTTCCATCTTGCATGCATCGCCCTTCCATAGAAGAGTCCGAAAACCGATCCGAAGATGCGGTACATGCCTTGCATTTCCAAAAGCTCGATAAACGGTCCTCTCTCAAACCAGATAAAGGCATTTTTGGAATGTTTTCCCCCTCTTTCGACCGTAAATCCCAGCTCCTGAAAATCTCTGATTGCCTGCCCGATGCTGCTTACCTTGATCTGTATATGACTCAGCTTATACATAACAGCCTCCTTTGTTTTGATTTTCTATGACGGAACGTCTGTCGCCGCTTCCCTCTTTTGCAGAATAAAAAGCCTCTGATGATACGCAGACAGCTCCGAGGTCTGATCCGGCATCTTGCGCACAAGTGAAAAACCGGCTTTTCGAAACATCTCATACCACTGCACGAGACGGATGAACGTCGCATTCTCTTCCCCTCTGATATCATCGGGGCTCGTCATCATAAACGCCTGCGAGATGAGCATGGATACGGATTCCCCGATCGCCTCGACCACAAACAGATACCCTTCGGGTCTGAGCACCTTCCGAATCTGCCGCAGCGTAGAAAGAATGTCTCTCGCATTGTTCAAAACGCCGACTGCAACCACAACATCCGCCTCCTCATCCGTCCGGTTCCCAAACGGCTCATCGATATCGAGCTTGCAGTATGACATCCACGGATACCCTGCAAATTTCTTCTCTGCGTTTCTCAGGAAAAAATCGGATACATCCGAAAAGAGATAGCTATCACAGCCGTTTTCTTCCGATAGACGGGCACAGATTTCCGCCGTCGTCGCACCGGTTCCTCCTCCGATCTCCAGAATCCGTCTGTATCCTTTTCCGGTCAGCTTTACAATTTCGTCCGCTATGATACCGTTTAGCGCTCTTGCGATTGCAGTCGTAGAATACAGCGCCGTAGCAAGCCCGAAGGTTCCCTCCGGGAAAAGCAGAAGCGCCGGATTGACCTCTCCCGACAGGATATCGCCCAGCTGCATCGCATTTTCTTTGAAATAATCAAATACCTCCGGCGCTCCCAGCTCCCGGCTCCATGTCCGCTCTGCATGCTTCCACCCTTCGATCAGATCGTTTTCGGATATCCCGGGCGTCTCAAAATAGCAGGCTTCCCCGTTTAAGTGCACATACTGCTGCACGCTCAAAACCTTCAGCCACCTTTTGACGATATGCCGGTAGTCCGGGAGCACCTCCATCCGGTCCAGCAGCTCCTCGATTCTGTATGCCTTAAGCTGACTGACCTTCGGCAGATTTTTGTGCAGATAATACAGCATCGTCAGCACGCAGGCGTGATCGAGAGCCGCAATTCCCTCCCGGATTTTCCCGAGGCTTTCTTTCTCCGTTTTATCCGTAATTCTCTCTTTGGTGTCCCGCCGCATTTCTTTGCCATCTTTGAGTTGCCCCGAATCGAAATATGTATACTTGCTCCGGTAAACAATCTGCGGATAGCCGAGCCGCTGCATCAGCTGCTGCCACATTTGCCCGTAAAAGACCTGTTTTTGCAGCCGTTTCGCTTCGCCCGCCCTGTCCTCACAGTCAATCAGCTCCGAAAATGCTTCGATTTCCTCCCGAAGTGCTTCACACCATCTGTCTGTAAAAATTTCCCTCTGCGTAAGGGCTTCCTCCGAATATAAGACACAGACGTTCGGCTCCTCCATACCGGGAGGTGCGTTCTCGGTCAGCGCCGCCGGTATGAGTTCCTCCTCCGGAAAATGCACTCTCGGCTGCCAGAGAACCGGTCCATGCGGGTCAAGCAGACTCAGACGTCCGCCCGAATACCCTGCGGTTATTTGAAAAAACAGATGCAGATAGCCGTCCATATCCGCCTGATCTGCCTCGTTATGCGCCCGGAAGGTCACCTGTGTACCGTCCGCAAGCACTGACAACAGCTGAAACGGTGCCGTTTCTTTGATCTCTCCCTGCACCTTCCAGTTCCTGAGTCCCGGCAGCAGCTCACTGAGCAGGTGCATGAGCGGATAGGAGACCTGCGTCGCAAAATCAACATGGACATACAAAGGCTTTTCCTTTTCGGAAATCCGCATGACATTTTCACGAAAATTTTTGACCGCTCCCAGCCTTGTATACAAATCAGCAACGGCAAATTTTACCCGATACTGCTGCGCTGCCCGAAAGCAGTGCGCCGCTTCCTTAAAGTGAATCGGCTGCTCAAACAGCACATGGATGCCTCTTTTCATCAGCTCAAGCGCCAGACGATTTCCATTCCCTCCCATAACCTCAGACTTTACCGCCACACAGGCGAGTTCTACCTCCCCGGGAATCTCCTCGATCCGATTAAACAGGCTGAGATGATAGTGCTCTGCGCAGCTTTGGCTCCGTCTGCTCCCTCTTGCCAGAACGCCGACCAGCTCTATATCCGGTATCCGGCGCAGCGCCTCGATATAAAATTGTCCAAACCGCGTACCGCATATAATTGCTTTTCGCATCGCTTACCTCCTGTGTTCTACAAAATTCCTTCCTCCGCAAAACTCTGACCTTGCGAGAGAGTTTCAAGCTCTGCTGCAAAAGAAGCGAGCTCCGGATTTTCAAACAGAATACTGAGCCTTACATCCACTCCCAGTTCTTCCTTTATGCTGTTTACAAGCCCAATCGCCTTTAGGGAATCTCCTCCGCACCGGAAGAAATTCACATTGGCAGAGTCTATGCTGCAGCCCAAAACCTTTTCCCAGATTTTTGCCGCCCGCTGCTCCGCTGGTGTCATCGCATCCGTCTTTTGTGCCGGTTGATACATGTTTTTGCCTCCCCCGGCGAAGGAGCTTAGCTTTTTCACATCGACTTTTCCGTTTCCGGTCAGCGGCAGTTTGTCAATCTCATAGATTTGCTCCGGTACCATATAGTCCGGAAGCTGCTCGTTCAGATACCGTTCCAATGCCGGCAGCTCAAAAGCGGTCTCCTGCGCACTGTTTTTTGCAACAATCACGCATTCTCCGGCTCCGCGATAATCTCCCGCCTTTATGTCCTTCTGCGAAATCCCGGAGATCATCTCAAACCCTGCTGCTGCAAGCTTCTCCTCCCACTTTTCGGCGGAAAGCAGCGGCAGGCTCCGGATTTTTCTCTCGTCCGTGAGCTGTGAGAACCCTTCTTCCAAAAAGGCGACCGTACTTAGAAGCAGCGGCTGATTCTCCGTATATTCCCGAAGCAGCAGTATTCCCCTGGGTTTCAGCATTCTCCGTACATTGACAAGCGCTGTTTCCACATCCGGCGCTCTGTGAAGTGCATTGTCCGCAACGATGATATCCGCCTTCTGATACCACTCTCCGACATACAGCGCTTCGCTACGGATGTCATAAGTATAGGTGCCGAAATCTACATGCCCATAAGGGGCAGCTGCAAGCTCCTGTTCCTTCTCCCCGTCGATATCCACATACCGGTATGTACCTGCTGCGTCCATCGCCTGTATGAGCTGCTGCGTATTTCCCTGCATTCTGCTGCCGAGCTCAAGAACTGTCAGCTCTCTTCCTCTCTGCTTTGCAAGCAGGGAAAACAGCTCAAGAAAACAGTCTGAAAACAGCGGACTTAGCAAATTGTACTTCTGCACGGATGCCGCCGAAAGCCCGAAGCTGTGATCGCAAATTGCCTCAAGCGCCGCCCCCTTCTCCCTCATAATCTTGATGCAGATCGGAAGATTCTGCCGCAAATCCTCATGCAGCTTCTCCAAAAGAAGGCGGTGTGCCCCCTGCCGCTCGTCCTGTGCGTGGTCTGTCTCCCGGCAGTTACCGGAAAAATCATAGACCTCTCCGTTCTTTTTGACCGCGCCCGCCTGCACGAGAAGGCGCAGCCAGTGGCGCATCAGCGGTACAAACTCCTCGCGGATATCCAGACAGGTTAAAAACTGTTCCTCGGAATACACGCTCCTTTCTCTTCCGACTCCCATCTCCCGCAAGGTTCGCATCATGTGATCAATGCAGATTTCGTCCAGACACCGATCAAAGACATCGAAGCCCTGAAGCTCAGCCTCTTCCAGCCGCTTTCTCATATTGTCTGTATGCGCTTTGATCACAGCAGCTTTCTCCGAAATATTTGCCGACCTGCTGCCGACTTTCCGGCTGCACACAAATGCAGCGAGTCTTTGCTGCTCTGTCCGGATGACTTCCGCATCCGCGATATCGGGATGCTGTCTGAGCACGTTCTTGATTTCTCCGAGCTCAATCCGGTATCCGTCCAGCTTGACCTGATCATCCGCTCTTCCGAGGAACTCGATGTTGCCGTCTGCCCAGTACCGTCCGAGATCTCCGGTACAGTACAGCACTTCTCCGGTGAGCGGATGGCGCACAAATTTTTCCTCCGTCCGTCTGCGGTCATTCAGATATCCCTTCGCCACACCGGTTCCGCCGATGTATAACATGCCTCTGACCCAGTCCGGACACTCGAGCAGCTCCTCGTTTAGTACATAATAGATTTGGTTTGCAAGCGGCTTTCCGTACGGGATACTCCTCCAATCCTCCGGGACTGCCCGTGGAACATCGAACACATTCGACCAGATCGATGCCTCCGTCGCACCGCCCATCGCTGCAATTCTGACTTCACCGAATAGTCCGTATATTTTTGCCGGAAGCGCCGTAGATATCCAGTCGCCGCTCAGTATCATCAAGCGAAGAGCACTGCCCGAAAGCACGCCCCTGCTGCCCTGATACTACGTGAGCATTTCCATAAAGGCAGGCACGCTGTTCCACACCGTAATCTGCTCCTCCTGCAAAAGTGTAATCCAATGCGCCGGATCTCTGACCTTGTCGGCATCCGGGATGACAAGCGTACCGCCTGCCCCCAAAACGCCGAAGATATCATACACCGACAAATCAAAATGCAGATTGGAAAGAGCGATTGCCTTATCCTTTTCCGTGACCTCATATCTGCGGTTCACATCCTGAATCGTGTTGACCGCTCCTTCATGGGTAATCATGACTCCCTTTGGCATTCCGGTGCTTCCCGAGGTGTAGATGACGTATGCCAGATCCTTCGGTTGGTTTAAAACCGGCTCTCCTCCTTCCGCCCTTTTCCCCTCCACAGTAAGACATCTCCATTCCTCAAGCCAGCTGCTGCTCTCTTGCAGCTCCTTCTGCACAAGAACGATTCGCACCTTACTGTCACGCAGTATTTTTTGAATACGCTGCTTCGGGTTGTGGGCATCGACCGGCAGATAGGCAGCTCCTGCAAACAAAATTCCGTAGACCGCTGCGATCTGCTCCCATCCCTTTTCCATAAGTACCGCTACAATCTCACCGCCTGAAAGCTTTTCCCGTTTCAGTGACTGTGATACAAAAAGCGCTTCCGCATACAACTCCTCGTAGGTCATTCTTCTTTTTGTCGTGACGACAGCCTCCTTGTGCGGATGGTTCTTTACCGCACGCAGAAACAGTCCGTCCAGTGTTTCAGGAGGAAATTCCTTCGCCGTTTCGTTCGCTTTTCTCCGCACATCCGATATCTGCACATTCACAAGCGAAGTGCACTCCGCTTCAAACAGCTGCGGCTTCTGCGCCAAGTCCCTTAACAGCTGCACATATGCCTCAAACATCTGATCCGGCATGCCCGGATAAAACAACGCATCGACACTGTCCCAAAACAGTCCCAGACCGCCGTCTCGTTCCACCACCTGATGATCGAGCCAAACCTGCGGTGTCTGGCTGACATTGTACACAAGCTCACCAATCCAGCTTCCCTTATTCCACTGCTCGATTCCGAGACCGCTCGTAAAAACGATCGGCATGACGGAGCCCTTGTTATTCCCGGTTTTCTTTTTCAGCTCTCTCTCAAACTCCACCGCACTGTAGGCGGGATGCTCCAAATCCTCCATCAGCTGCCTGTGTACCTTCCGAACACGCTTTAGAAAGCTGTTTTCCCCGCTGTTTTTGATTTCCAAAAGTGTCAGTGTCGTAAAGTCACCGATCAGATCTTCCATCTGCGGGTGCACTGCCTTTTTCCCAAACTGCGTCAGATTCAGCGTAAAATCCGCATTCACACTCCACCTGCGCAGCGTTTCCGCATACGCCGTCATGAGAAGCACCGCCGGAGTGACCTCATATTTTTGTGCCAGTTTTTTCAGCTGCTTCCACTCCTTCGGGCACAGAAAAGCCTCTCTTCTGTAAAATTTCTGCTCCGAGATATCCTCCTCCTTTTTTGCCAGAGGAAGCTGCGGTGCCATTGCAAAATCATTAAGCCTTCCGAGCCAGTATTCCCGATCTCTCTCATAACTGCCGCTCTCCTTGTCTTTTTGGATCGCCAGAACGTAGTCCCGGAACGAAAGCTTAAGCGGCTCCCTGATGAGCTCCTTTCCCCGGCAGCCGTCCGCCCATTCCCGCAGCAGGCGGAACATGCTCCACCCGTCAAAGATCAGGTTGTCAAAGCTCACATGAATCCGGTATTTTTGATCCGGCATTGCCGTCACCCTCACATCAAATAACGGCCAGCTCTCCGCAGGAAGAATCTGGTGCGACATCTCCTCCCTGATCTTAAGCAGCATTCCTTTCACTTCATCCTCCGCACTCCTCTCCAAGTGCGAAACCGCTATGTGATAATGCGGGACTGTGCGCAAAATCTGCTGCCGTCCGTCCGGCAAAATGACCGCCCGCATCATTCCGTGATGCCCGATCAGGGTATTCCATACTTCTTCCAGCCTATGAATATCAAGCTGCTCCGCATCCAGTTCAAAATAACAGTGCGTGGACACCTGACCAAGCTCGTACATACCGCTCCGTCCGAGCCAATATGCCTGCTGCACGTCCGTGAGAGGAAACGGTTCATATTCATGCAGCGGATCCGGCGTGATCTGCTCCTTCTCCTTGTGCTCTGCCTTCCGTCCGCTTCCAAGCAGCTTCTCTAAATGCTCCGCCTGCTCCCGAATCGTCGGTCTTGCCATCACATCGCGAATCGAAAACGGTATCTGAAAACGTTCCTCCAGCTTCGTCATCATCTGCGTAGCAAGCAGGGAATCTCCTCCGAGCAGATAATAATTATCCTCGGCGCCGATTCCTTTTCTCTGAAACACTGCTTCCCATATTTCGCACAGTGCTCCTTCCGTCTCTGTCACAGGCTCCGCTGCCTTCTTTTCCCCGCTCTGCTGCACCTTTAAGCCTCTCAGGCGTTTTCTGTCCACCTTGCCGTTTTGGCTGAGCGGAAGCTGCCGGAGTGCGGCGTACACCTTCGGTATCATATATTCCGGCAGCTTATCCCGCAACTCCGAAATCACATATTCCGTATCGAGTCGGTATGCTTCCTTCTCCGGCATCGCACAAAGCAGTATGCTTCCGTTGACATTCCCTGACTCCGGAAAGATGGCAGACCGCGCAAATCCATTCTCGGAAAGCGCTCTGCTCCATGCAGCAGCATCCGCCAGCAGCGCTTTTGGTTCCTGCACAGTATCCGCTTCCAAAATGGCGCCGTTCATCTCCTGCATGGTGCCCGCTTCCAAAATAGCGCCATTCATCTCCTGCATGGTGTCCGCTTCCAAAATAGTGGCAGTCATCTCCTGCATACATGTCTGAATCGTCAATTCCGTCATCAGCAGAATGCCGTCCGGTCGAAGCAGTCTGCGAATATTTGCAAGAACCGCATCCCTGTGGTGCATCCTGTGCAGCGCATGAAATGAAACGATACAGTCAAAGGTTCCCTCTGCCCCGAAATACGACAATTCCTTTTCCAAATCCAATGCCTCAAATGCCGCCGACGGATACTCCTGTGCAAATAATACCCTTGCCTCTCCCGCAAAAAACATCGAGGAATCTGCGTAAACATACTCCGTATCCGTACCCTCCAGCGCCACAAGCAGCTTTTTGGTAATCCTGTTATCTCTCGTTCCAAGCTCCATGATTCTGAACGTTCTTCCTGCCTGCGCTGCCAGCGCTGCCGCCTTGTCAATCAGCACTTCTGTGAGCCGGTCTGCTCCCGGCAGCTGCCAGAGGAAATCGTTCGGCGCCAGCTGGTTTTCCTTCGCATAATAAACAGATGCCGGCTGCTCGCTGCCCTGCAAAAGTCCCGGCAGATGCGGCACAAGCCTTTGAAAGTATCGGTCTATGCCATCAAATTTCCCTTTCTCCTGTGCAAATGACTCTTCCGCCGTCCTGTTCCGCTTTGGCAGTAAGGTGTAATATCCTTTCGCAAGATGAACAAAGCCTCCGCGGGTAAGCGCACACAGCCAGCGACGCACCGTCTCCCTCTGCGTGTCCGCAATGCCTGCCGCCGATAAGATCTCCTCATACGAATATGCTGCTTCTCCTCGCAAAACACCGAGTGCCTGCAAGGTCTCCAGCATGACGGTCAGGGTCTTTTGCTCCGCATACCGAAGCGCCTGCCCAAACGACTCCTCCTCAAGCCGAACTTCCTTAAACCGATTCTCCTTAAACTGATTCTCCTTAAACCGATTCTCCTCAAGCCGATTCTCCCCACTGCACAGCAATTCGTTTCCGGTCAGTGCCATCCATCTCCGGTTCATCTGTTCCTGCAGCAAAGCATCTTTTTGAAAAAGCGGCTCACGCTTTGTATCTCCCGTCTCCAGAAATGCCGTCAGGTATCGCTCCCGATGTTTTCCGCCTGCGTCATGCTCTTCTGCGCACTTTCCGTGTTTTCCGCCTGCGTCATTCCCTTCTGCGCACTTTTCGTATTTTCCGCCTGCGTCATTCCCTTCTGTGCACTTTCCGTATTTTCCGCTTACGGCATGTTCTTCAGCGGCATGTTCTTCTCCGCCGTTTCTGTTTCTTTTCTGCTTCTCTCCGGCGGCTCCGTCTGACACCTCGGCAACCGCATTTTTCACATCCTTCACCGACTTAAGCGCCGCCTCAATCTCTCCAAGCTCAATCCGGTGTCCGCGAATTTTTACCTGAAAATCCTCGCGTCCCAAAAACTCAATCGTGCCGTCCTCCCAGAATCTTCCTTTATCGCCTGTCCGGTACCAGATGCCGTATTCATCCGTCACAAACTTGCGCTTTGTCAGTTCCGGATCGCCCCGGTAAGTGCCGACACCCGCTCCTCCGATCCAGAGCTCTCCCTCTGCCCAGTAAGGAACGTCTCTTCCCTTTTCGTCCACCACCCGGTAGGTCTGGTGCGCAAGCGGACGCCCATACGGAATCGTTCTCCACTCCTTGGGAAACGGGAGCCTGACCTCCAGATAATTGGACCAGATACTCGCCTCCGTCGCTCCGCCCATTGCGATAAACCTGCAGTTATCGGTCGCCTCCGCAACGCGAGAGGGCAAATCCATGCCGATCCAGTCCCCGGACAGCATGACGGTTCGTAAAGGCAGTCTTTCATGCCGTGCCTGCGCCACAAGCAGCAGCATATCCAGAAGCACCGGAACGGAATTCCACACGGTAATCTGATATTTCTGTATCTGCAAAAGCCAGAACTCTGCATCCCTGCTCTTTTCCTCCGGTATCATCACGCAGGTTCCGCCGCTGCCTAAAATGCCGAACAGATCATACACGGACAAATCAAAATCCATCGCAGAGACGCACAGCACGCGATCATCAGCAGTGATACCGCAGCGTCGGTTTACATCCGCAATCGTATTCCATGCTCCCTTGTGGCTCATCTGTGCGCCCTTCGGCTGTCCCGTTGTTCCGGATGTCATAATGATATAGGCGGCATCCTCCGGCTGTACCTCAGGCAAATTCCGACCCGCTTCTTCCTTTTCCGGCTCTCGCTTCATTCCTTCCTGTTCCTGCCCGGTTCGTTCCTCTGCCGGCTCTCGCTTCGTTCCTCCCTGTTCCTGCCAGATTTCTCTCTGTTCCTGCCCGGTTCCCTCCTTTGCTTGTTCCTGCTCAGTTCTTTTCTTTGTCTGTTCCTCCTCAGTTCCTTCCTCCGCCTGTTCCTGCCCACGTTCTTCCCTCGCGAGCATCTGTTCTTCCTCTAAGTTCTCCCATCCGTCCCCAGTCAGTTCTTCAAGCTTCCATATGTGCACGTCCTTCGGCCATGCAACTTTGTCAAAATTCTCCGCATCCGTCAGTGCGTGCCGAATTTCGGTCTTTTCATGAATTGCCTGCCTGCGCTCCCTCGGCTGCCTCAGACTGACCGGCACATACACATTGCCGGACAGAAGGATTCCGAGAGCCGCCACTGCCTGACGATATCCTCTCGTGAGGGACAACGCGACCGGCTGCCGCTGTATTCCCTCAGAAGCTAAATGCTTTGCCACCGCCACCGCCTCCGCATAAAGCTCCCCGTAGGATTTTGTGATATCCTCGCCGGTATCAATGACAGCAGTTTTGTCGGGATTGCTTCTGACATGCTCCAAAAAAGCGGTAAAGAGACACGCCGTATCACTCGCAGGGGACACCGTTCTCTGCTCTCTCAAAAACGCAAGCTGACGATCCGGCAAAAGTTCAAAGGCGGGGTCCTGCGTTTCCTGCATAAACATATGCAATACTTTGTCAAGGCTTTGCAGCATATCGGAAATCATCCCCTCCGGAAACAGTTCATCCACGCTGTCCCAGCAAAGCCTGATGCCGTCAGCCTCCTCATAGACCTGAAAATCCAGCCATACACCCGGGGTCTGAGAAATCATATAAGTAAGTTCACCGAACTGACGCTTACATTCGCTTCCGACCAGCGGACTACCGAGATTGCACGCAAAGACGACCGGAGCAATGCTCTGCCCTCCGCCATGCAGCCGTGCCCAATCCCGCTGAAGGCTCACACCGGAATAGGCAACATGCTTCATGTCCTCCGCCAGCTGCCCGGAAACTGCCTTCAAAAGCTCGGAAACAGTGCGATTTTGCCTCATATCGATTTCCAGAAGCAGCAGCGTCGTGAAATCCGCCACCGCATCCTCAATGCCCTCCTGTTCCGTCCTGCGGTTAAAAAACGGCAGGTTTAAGACAAAGCGTTTTGTCCTGCTCCAACGCTCCAGCACCATCGCATAAGCAGTCAGCAGCAGAACTGCCGGTGTCACCTGCTCTTTGGCTGCTCTCCGGCAGAGAACATCCCATTCCGCCTTCGACAGCTCAAGGATTCTTCTCGTAAATCTGGACTGCTTTACCTCAGAAGGATGTTTTCTCAAAGGGAGCTGCGGACCGATCGGGAAATCCGCAAGTCTGTCGTCCCAATAGCGCTTCGCCTCTGCCTGCTCCGACTTCTCCTCCTCCTTTTGCTTTGACAAATATTTTGCAAAATTAAAATCCCTCGATGTTTCCGGCAATGCCTTTCCTGCATAGGCATCAGCCAGATCTCTCAGTAGAATCTGAAGGCTCTGCACATCCGCGACGAGCAGATCAACGTCAAAATGAATTTTCGTTTCTCCGCCCGGAAGCAGGCTCAGCGATATGCCTGCGACCTGTCCCTCCTCGACCTTTAGTTTTCTGTGGGACAGTTCCCTTCGAATGCGCAAAAGCTCCTTCTCCCATTCGGAATTGTTCCGCAAATCCCGGATGGTCAACCGCTCCTCATAAGGTCTGTCCATAATCACCTGTGTGCCGTCCTGCAAAAACCTTGCTCTCAGCATCGGATGATGCTCCATAAGCTGCTTCCATGCGTTCTTCAGCTTCCCGGCAGAAACCTCCCGTCCGGTAAACTCCAGATAAGCATGGCAGCCGACTCCTCCGAGCACTTCTCCATCCGCTCTTCCGATTTTATAAGCATACTGGACATCCGTCAGAGGAAACGGCAGGTTTTCTTCCTTCTTCCCGCTTTTTCCGCACTTCACCTCAGCCGTTTCTTCTCCGCTCTGCCGTTTCACAGAGCTGCTCTTCTTCTGCTCGCATTCCCGGATCAGCCGCCACCACTCATCCAGTACGGGATGTTCCATCAATTCCCCGAAAGAGAGACGGATTCCCTGCTTTCTCCACTGATTTACCAGCCGCATGATTTTCAGGGAATCGAGCCCCATCTCCAGCAAATTCTGCTGTCCGTCCAATTCTGCCCCGGATGCCAGCTTCGCCCTGATTTGTTCCTTTAACTCTATGTATTCCATACTCACCCTCGCTCTGTGTTTGCCACCATGTGAAGCAGCGCCTTCTTGTCAATTTTTCCCACACTCGTAAGCGGCCATGCCTCCACACATTCCACCTGGTCCGGAAGCTTATAGGAGGCAACGCCCAGTTCCTTCAAATAGCCATGCACCGACCTGACCGACATTTTATCCCCGTTTTCCGTCAGGAGAAATGCACAGCTACGGTTTCCCATTTCCTCATCGGGAATACCGATCACTGCGGCTTCCCGTATATTTGCATGCCCGCAAAGATAACCCTCGATTTCTGCCGGCATGATTTTTTCCCCGGCGCGGTTGATCTGCTCCTTCACTCTTCCGCCCATGCGCAGATTTCCCTGTGCCGTCCGCATTGCTCTGTCTCCGGTGCGGTAAAAGCCGTCCTTCGTGAAGCACTCTTCATTCGCCTCATCCGCCCTGTAATATCCGTCAATCGTGTACGGTCCTCTGGAAAGCAGTTCGCCGTATTCGCCGTCTCGAACCTCTCTGCCTTCCTCATCCACAAGCTTAATTTCATCCGCCGGCGAGAGGGGTTTCCCCTGACATCTCGCAACAATCGCATCATCATCCTCAAGTCCCGTAAAGCTCAAAAGACCTTCCGCCGTGCCAAACACCTGCATCAGCTTGCAGGGCAGCTGCCTGATGATCCGATCCGCCAGCGTATCCTCAAGCATCGCACCTCCCACCTGCAAAATGCGCAGGCTGGACAGATCGTACTCCTCCTCCCATTCCAGCAGCTCCATACATACGCTCACCATCGCAGGCACTAAAGCCGTGATTGTGACCCGCTCTCTCGTAATCGCCGCAAGAATATCGTCCGGACTCGTCGTCTCTGCCAGCACGACCTTACCTCCGGCATCCAGTGTTCCGAGCAGTCCGGGACAGCAGAGCGGAAAATTGTGTGCAACCGGAAGTGCCGCAAGATAAACCGTCTGCTCATCCAGCCTGCATTTCCGGGCTGCGATGCGTCCGTTATACATATAATCCGCATGTGTGCGCGGTATCAGCTTCGGGACGCCCGTTGTACCACCCGAGAGCAGAAGCACCGCCGTCTGGTAACCATCCACCGTCGGAAGCTCTGCCTGATCGCCGCCAACCTCTGAATGTTCCGCCTCCTGACTGCCGCAGGTCCTTGCTCGCTCCGCCTCCTCTGTCGCAAGCTCCGACAGCAAAAGATTCCCGCCCTGCTGACCGTCCACGAATATCTGACGGATGCACGGAAATTTCCGTCTGATTTCCTCAGCCATCCCGGTATAATCAAAGCCGAGATATCGCTGCGGTACAATGTAAGCCGCCGGCTGCGCAAGCTGTGCAATTCCCTCAAGCTCCTTCATGCGATGTGCAGGCAAAGCCAAAACAGGTACCGCCCCGATTTTAGCCAGTGCAAAAAATACAGTCACAAAGGAGCATCTGTTCGGCAGCTGAACAAGCACCCGGTCTCCCTTACGGATGCCGTATCTCCAAAACGCATGCGCCATCCGGTTTGCACGCGCGCCCAGCTCCTCATAGGAGATCTCCTCTGTGCTGTCTGCAACTGCGATGCTGCCCCGATATCTTTTGACCCACACCTCAAGCTGCTGCCCCAGACTGCTTCTCTCCCATCCGTCCAAATATTCATAATGCGTCAAATCCTTCACATATTTTGCTTTCATGCCCTTTTCACTTCCTATTCTGCCGTTTTACTCCCTTTTTCAACCTTTTTACTTCTTTTTTTGCCGTTTTACTTCTTTTTTCAGCCTTTTCCCGCTCAACAAAAAGCGCTGATTCACTTCCTGCTTTCCGCTCTGTTTTGGTATTGTTTCCGATTTTTGGCGCAAAAAAATCTATTCCTCCTTCCGGAATAGAACGTTCCTCCTGCATCTGCCTGCCTTTGTATTTCTTCTATGTATCCGATCTGTACGCCGTCATCCTCTCTGCAATCGTCCGGATAATTTCATCCTCCTGTTCCCGGATAAAAAAGTGTCCTCCCTCAAACACCCGGGACACAAAGTCATTTACCGTATATTCCCGCCACGCCTGCATCTCTTTAGCGGACGCTTCACGATCCGCAGCTCCGCTAAACGCCACGATGGGACATTTCAACGGAACCGGGTTGTCGCTGCAATAAGTCTCATCCATCTTAAAGTCCGCACGCAGCATCGGCAGGAAAAAGTCCAGAAGCTCCGGATGCTCAAGCAGCTCCTTCGGCGTTCCCTCGAACCTCGCAAGCTTTTCCTTAAATTCGCAGTCCGGCAGATGATAAACCGGCTCCGGCTCCGGAATGTGCGGCACTCTGCTGCCTGACACAAAAAAGCCCTCCGCCGTATATCCCCTCGCTTCCAGTCTGCGCTCCAGCTCATAGCCAAGCTTTCCGCCCATGCTGTGTCCCCATACCGCATAGGCTCCTCTGATCAGATTGATGAAATAAGAAACCGTCTCCTCGAGTTCGCTTAAAAGCGCGCCCATCTCCTCGTATGGCGGCTCCGTCATTCTCTCTTCCCGTCCCGGCAGCTGAATCGGACAGACACAGCATATCCCATCCAGCTTCTTCATCCAGCTGCCATATGCCGACGCCCCTCCTCCCGCAAAGGGCAGACAAAACAAAATCGGAAGCTCTCCGTTGATGCTCTCGGTATTCTTCACTAATTTTTTATCCATCCACACACTCTCCCTCGTCTGCATCCTATGCAGTTTCAAACCGACTTATACGCTTTCGTTCTGTTTTTCTATCTAAAGTTAGTTGATTCTAACCTATGGGACAGAAGAAAACCGCCTTACGCGGTCTGCTTCCATCGCCCGGCGACTAATCCCGCCGCCAAAAGTATTTGTGCCAGCATCACCCCTTTGGATATCCACAAATATCCTGCTGCAAAGGCGATACCGGTTACAATGCTTTCCAGTCCGAGGAGAATGCGCGTCCTCCTCCGATAGACCTCCGTCTCTTTCTCATCCAGCCTTTTGTTGCTGCACCCTACGGGAGCCAGCGCCCAGATAATGCCGATCGACACGCCCCACAGAAGCATCGTGCCGATGCCCGGAACCGGGACAAATCTCAGGTATTGTCCTGCTGCGCATACCAGGAAACCCGAAGCCCAGATACAAG
This sequence comes from Lachnospiraceae bacterium, assembly GCA_017476765.1. Classification (GTDB taxonomy): domain Bacteria; phylum Bacillota; class Clostridia; order Lachnospirales; family Lachnospiraceae; genus JAFUZE01. Next base: position 6,705 of record JAFUZE010000158.1, on the reverse strand, counting down.
CCCCGGCTTTTTCCAGATGAAAGCCGCCTGCATATTGGCGGATCGGGGTAAAGGCAAGCAAAAAGACAAAGATTTGCAAAAGGCTTCCCGTCCATATGCCCATCACAAGGATGAGCACATAGACGAGCAGCTTGCCAATCAGCAGTTGATATCCGTATTCATATAAGCTCCGGTCCTCTTCGCCAAGCACTCCGCATTTCAGCTGTGCCTCAAAAAGCTTTCTGGATATCCGCTCCGGCATCTTAGAACTTCCTCATACGTTTTGCTTCTGCAGGCTGCTTTGGCTGACCGTAAATCCATGCGCAAGCAGAATTTGCAGTCTTGGAAACCTCTGACATAGCCAGACGGTTTACACCACCCATCACTTTCTTCACACTGTTAGAGCCCGTAATTTTCTTCATGTTTTTTTCTCCCTTCTACTACGTTTAATATGTTCTCGAAATAACGGCGACCAGTCTCTTTTCCGCCGAAACAAATCCGGCTTCGTTATCTCGAAAAACTTTATACAACATTTTTCGCCACCGCACAACCCCCTTGTCCGAATTGACACCTAACTCGGAAATTTTGGCGCTTGTATCTGGAAAACAAGCAGCGCCTTAAACGTCTGCTCCCCCGCCTCCAGCTTCATCCTTCCTCCGTATGACTTCACGATCCGTTCCACCGTATGTATGCCGATTCCGTGTCTGGACTGATCCCGCTTTCCGGTGCGCAGCCTCCCATGCTCCCAGACAGGAGGGGTGAGAAAATTGTTGCTGATCTCCCATACCATAAAATGTCCCTCGTTCGACACAAACATGTCCATGCTCACAAAACCATCGCCCTCCCGCTTTTCTGCCGCCTCCAGTGCATTGTCCAGCAGATTGCCAACCACCGAGATCAGGTCAATATCGTCCATGTGATCGACCGGAAGCTCCGGGGACAGATGGATGCGGTACTGGATGCCCGCCTCCTTCGCCCGAAGCTCCCGCTCACATAAAATGGCATTCAATATTTTGTTCCGGCAGTAATGGCTCCGCACCGTTCTTCCGATCTCGACATCCAGCTTTTCAAAAATCTGCACAGCCTCGGAGTTGCTGTTCCTATGAATCAGCTCCACCGCAGTTCTGATATATTTCTTGATATCGTGCAGCAAGGCACGATGCTTTTCATTGATATGCTCCACCTGCTGATAATACTTATTTTCCGTCTCGCTTTTGATGTAAAGCCGCTCCATCTGGCTCGCCTTCTCCATCATTTCTACCAGCTCATGAAACAAATAGAACATGAAGGCATTTGCAAACAGCAGCATGCACGTTCCGATCTCCAAAAACAGTTTATTCCTCTCCTGAATATGGATATCCGCATAAAACAGTCCGATCAGCAGCACCATCGTCGCAACCGGCAGTACGAGGAGCGCACAGAAAATGTCGTTCCGCACCTCCTCATAATGCCGGTTCTTGTGAATCTGCTCCACACATTTGACGATGATGAAGGTACAGGTTTTTACTGCCAAAATAAAACAGAAGGCACTGAGCCCGTTGCCCAGAATCCGCTCCACATCCTGATGATCACTCATGCTGAATGCGACCGAAGCCACAAACTCCGGCACCATCGCAAGCATATAAAAGCTGACCGCACAGCTGATACATTTCAAAAATGTCTCGGAAGAGTATGCGACCGTATAAATGCAATAGATGACCGGAACGCCGATCAAATTGAGCAAAGTACTGCCACAGCTGTTCACAGCAATCAGAGCACCTGTCATCAGCGTAATTGCCAAAAGCTTCCGAAGGCCGTGATATTTTTCCCTCCGACTGAGCAAAACACCGGTAAAGCTCTGAAGCAGCAGCACCTCAAAGCAGCAGGTCAGCAGTATCTCCACAATTCTCATATTCATCCTCGTTTATACCTCTTTTGTAAAAAATCCATAAATGCTTCGTCGAACGCTTTCTTTTTGGAACGTGATATGCCAAGCACCGTATCGTCCTTGAGATACAACAACGTCTTTTCCACCCTGACAATGTTGCTCATATTGACGATATAGCTGTTGTGTGCAAACGCAAACCCCTCCGGCTGCAGCTGCAGAAAAAGCTGCTGCACACGCTCCCTGCAGAATATTTCTTTCTCTTTTGCCGGATAGATATGAAGAACCGCACCCCTTTTTGCGACGGACACATACAGAATTTCCCTGACCGGTACGCGGAGCAGCTTCCCGTCACTCGTCACATTCAGGTACTTATCCTCTGTCCTGCGCGCCATCTCCCTCAAAATATCATCCATCTCCGCATCCAGCATCACATCGTGGAGATCCTTCATGATATAGCGGTAAGGCTGCACCTTAAACGTATCGGTCGTCGGTCCCTGATAATTCGTACATATGACCAGAACCGTCTGCGTATCCTCCCTGCGCAGCGCTCTGGCTGTTTCATTGCCGTCCATTCCCGGCATCTGGATATCCAGAAAGATGAGGTCGTAACGTTTCCACAGATTCTGCAGAAGCGCCTCCCCTGCCTCATACTCATCAAACAAAAGCTCCCCCGATTGTCCGCCGTGAAGCAGCACATGCTTTTTAATTGTCTCCCTGTAGAATGGATCGTCATCACAAATCGCTATTTTAAACATAGAAGCCCTTTCCGTTTTCGCAAACCCCGCTCGTGTACGGCACCTTTCCTTTATCGAAATAAAAAGGACAGGCACCAATCCGATTGGTAACGCCCATCCTTATTTTAGCATAGTTTTTTCAAATTTTGTTGCTAATTACAGTTATTTATTGTGTTTTTTTATCATCTGCCGTCGCATATTCTCAAATGACAGGCAAAAGCATTTATGATGCAACAATTCTTCCGTCCTTGAGAACTACCGTTCTATTGCACTTTTCCGCAATCTCCTTATCATGTGTAACCACAAGAATCGTAGTTCCCTTTTGATTCAGCTCGGAAAAAATGCGCATAATATTTTTTCCGTTTTCTTCATCCAAAGCGCCGGTCGGTTCATCTGCCAAAATGATTTCGGGATTGGTGACTACAGCTCTCGCAATCGCCGTCCTCTGACATTGTCCGCCTGACAACTGAGCCGGATAACAATTCGCTTTATCCTCCAGCTCCAATAAAGCCAGAACCTCGCTGACTCTTTTTGCAATCTCTTTCTTCCTGCATCCCTGATAGACCAGAGGCAGACCTATATTTTCTTTGACCGTTAAATCCTTGATCAGTGCAAAGTGCTGAACGACAAAACCGATTTTACGATTTCTGAACGCTGCCGCACTGCCGGCAGTCAGTTGATTTACAGAAAGCTCATCAAACAGATAACTGCCTCCGGTAGGCTTTGTGACCGCTCCCAAAATATTTAACAGCGTCGATTTTCCGCAGCCGCTTTTACCCATAATGGCAATAAATTCTCCTCTCTCGACTTCCAAATCAAGCTGCCTGAGCGCATCCACTCTTGTTTCGCCGCTTCCGTATACCATCTCTATTTTTTCCAGCCGAATGAGTGACATTATTCATTTCCTCCTATGATTTCTCCTACATCCATCCGATACAAATATCCAAACAGCACTGCCGCAATAAGCACCGCCAAAAGTACAGTCACGAGAAAGGTTGCCAAAATGCTGCCTTTGGAACAAAAATTGATCAGCAGAACACCGCCCGCAATCATCCACCCTGATAGCAGGATTACAAAATCAAGCAGCAGCATATCACCCAGAATCTGTATCGGCTTCGCTCCGCAAAGCATTTGTATTCCGTACTCATATTTTCTTTCACGGATAAAACCACACAATACAGACGCTATGCTCAAAACCACAAACAACAGAAGCAAGGCAACAATCATCTGAAACTGCTTTGATACCTCCTGCGTCATCGACGAGTATGTATTCAAAAGATTTGCTGCACTTATCGTTGCCGCAGGATCGCTCATATAAATTCCCGATTGTTTTATGCCGAACTCATATAATAACCCATCAAACAATTCCTTTGTCTGCGGATACCCCAAATCAGAAATTAAAATTCCCTTCATCTGTTGAAGCAGCATCACCTTTCCGAAAAAATCATCGTCCGCAGATTGCAGCGCCGGCATAAGTAAATATCTCTCACAGGATTTAAAATCTCCATTCATGCTATCGTAAAAGAAGGCATCCTTTTGCAGTATCCCTATTACCTCTAACGAAACATCCTCAAACAAATAGTTGCATCCGATTACATCACCGATTTGAAAAACGTCCTCATAACCACTTCCAATGATGACCGGTATTTTTTCACCCTGCTTGTAAATGTAGTCCGGCTCCTGAAACTCACGTCCCTTTTCCGCCTTAATATTCATTTCACGAAAAAAAGCCTCCGATACCTGAAGCGCTTTCGTCAGATACAGAGTTCTTCCTTCAAAATCAAAAACGCTGCTGTCCGCGTTTCCCTCCTCATATCCATCCAAAAACATTTCCGGCACAGCTTGGCTGTATATTTCCACAGGCTGATTCATAAGGGTAAAAAATGATATCCGCGAATCGGCAAGAAGTGCATTCCGAAACTGTAGGATGCTATGATACAAGCCTACATTTTCATCCTCCAGATACTGATAATAGGTCATGTCGCTTAAGCCCTCATTTGTAAAATAATATGTTTTTCTCCCGTAAGTGTCCGAATAATCTGCAATGCTTTCCTCAACAGCCTGCCCTTGATTCATGACCAGACCCAAAATGCTCATACCGCACGATACCAGTACAATCATCAGGGGAATCAATACCCGGTGCATGCTAAACAAGGATGCCATTCTCTTTGCGAGCCATCTCATATATATCATCACTTGATCGCCTCCTCCAGTGGCGTTTTCAGTATTTGCACTGCCGCACATATCAAAGGAATACCTATCACGGGAATTATCAAAAAATACCCCGCCAGCAAAAAGCGCATATAACCGGCATGAAAGATCGCACAATACAATTCACCGGCGAGGAAAGTAAGCAGCATGATTTTCAGATATCTCTTCCCAAGCAATCTAAGGACATTCTTCGTCGTTGCCCCCAGTAATTTGCGGATGCATATTTCCTTCTTTTGTCCGTTCACCCACTCTAACGATAACAAAACCAGACACAAGACATCGCACAGCAACGCAGCCAAAAACCAACGGCTATACAGGATGCGTGGTACAAAAGCATTAAAAAAGCTCATCCCTCCGGTCAGCCTCTCCACATATATTCCTTTTTCTTCCATGCCCTGCACGAAATTCTCCATCAGCTCATCCGGTTCCTTTACCCGAAGCATGTCCATAAGGTAGAGGTTACTTTGAAAGACCTTTTTTTGACTGAACGCATTGATATAAATATAATCATCCAGTATAGTGTCGCATTCGTACCCGATTACACCGATTACTTCAAATTCAGAGCCTGCAATGGAAATATACTTTTTGTTGTTCTTCTGGTATACCCTTTCCGACAGATTTTTCCCCACCACTGCACAATCATAATTTTCAATCAAATCTTTTTTGGAAAAAAATCTGCCATTTTTCATCGGAAGGTTGACGTACGATTGATTAAAGTAGATGGAGCGTACTTTTACTCCATCCGCTTCCCCGTCCGAAATCACGGCAACCTTTTGACGAAAATCATCCATCACATCAAACAGCTCCTGCATTCGGTAATCGTCCTGTTCAATCTCAAAAAATTCGTATGCCACTCCAAAAGCACCCGAATCCATATTTCCCAATGTCTCGCTGATTGTTATATGCTCAAACATCAAGATCGATATAACAGGCATCAGCATAAGTACTATCATCAATGTAAATGTTTCCTTACCTATTCGCAATTTCATACTTTATCCTTATTTGCTGCCGTATTTGGCATAACCTATCGGGAAAACTGTTTTTACAATCACCAGAAGTGCTCCTGTTTGAGGATCTCTCGGAAGATACATCGTTTTTGAAGCCGTACGTTTGATGTCGCCATTTGAATAGCATTTTCCCGTATCCGCCACAGCCCCCGCTGCGCTTTGCTTTGTTCCTCCAATATACGCTCTCACATAATGTCTTTTTTTATACCCCTTCGTCTGCGCATATGTATTTTTCTGATAGATGGAATAACAGGAATTCAGTAAGCCCTTATAGGTATACGTCGAACCACCTGAAAAGCTACCTGCCAATGTGACCGCTTGTACATCCAATGTAAAAAATAAGCATGCGCTTACCAATGCCGTTGCCATCATTATTTTACCCCTTTGGATACTCTTTTTCATACTCGTATTACCTCCTGCTTGTTTTTATTATGTTTTCAAAGTAACGATGCACGCCTTGTTGTTAAACAACACATTCGACTTCGTTATTTGAAAACTTTATACAACATTTCGGAAGCTCACACAACTCATTGTCCAAAATAACATCTAACTCGGAAATATTAGCATTTCCATATGAAATGCTGGTTCACTTCGCTGACGGCGCAGAAAAAGCGACATTTACGGTGACGACATCCAACTTCTCCGTTTTGATCTCGTCAAAGCCCGTTCCGTTTTCCTTTTTTCTCCCGTCAAATATGAGCACATATCCGATGTGAGCGTCCATCCTTTGCATATACTCCTCCAGCTGCACTCCCGCATGCCGAGCGTACGAAAGAGGATACCCGGAGCCCGCCATTTTCAGCTCAAGGACGATCTTGATGCACGGCGGAAGCACGAGGAGAATATCCACTCTGCCCTGATCGCTCGGAACCTCCACCAGCACGACCGCATCAGTGAGCCGGTTTTC
>JAFUZE010000157.1 GCA_017476765.1 Lachnospiraceae bacterium | reverse complement strand
GCCTTTTTGTTTGTCTTTTTGTTCAGCGGATGATCCGCATCGTAATTCTGCATCCGTATACTGTCAAAGGTAACCTTCGAGCCGCGTCCGATCTGCCTTACCATCAGTCCGTAATTTCCTTCCCAGGTCGTATTGGAGCCTGACACCCATAAATTGTCGAGATCGATATTTTCGATCGTTGTTTTTGCCGTTGTACTGTAGGTATAACCGTGCTGTCTGTCCTCTGCGGATGCGCCGGACCCCCAGATCGTTCCGACAACCAGTGCACCGGAACCGCTTTCCATCGTGGATACCGTCCCCTTAAGCGTCAGATTGCGAATTGTCGATGCCGTCACGTTGTAAAACAGTCCGGCATGCATCAGATAATGCTGCTTATTCGAATTATAGGTATATCTCTTGCTCTGAACGGCAGTACCGCTCACATCGACCGCATCCTCGCCCTCGATCATCTCCTGCGCATGGAAAATAATCGTCGCATTATTTGCGCCGGTAAACGTTTTGCCGCTGATTGTCGTCGGATAGTAGCTGTAGCCGTTTAAGTCGATCGTGCCGTCGATTGTGTAGCTTCTTCCGACAAGGCTGCTTGCCGCAGTGGCAGCATTTGAGTTAATCGTTTTATCGATCTCCAAAAGGAACATCGGTCTGAGCTGCGATACCGCATAGTTTAACAGATGCCAGTCCAGCAGCTCCTCCGGTGTGCTGATCGTGTTGTCCTTCAGGGAAGCGCCTGCGTTATTCGCCGCCTCCAGAATCTGGGGAATGTCATAGTAATAGCGCGTACGCGAATTGGTTACCGCATTCGAGGCGGTATTGCCGTTATTGTACGTCGCCTGATTGACATAGCTCTTGTAGGCATTCGAAGCATCGCCGACCTTCAAATGCCGCGCCAAAGGATACGAGGAGGTATCAATGGACACAATTCCTCCGCTCTCCTCGCTGCCGCCCTCACTCGCCTGATTGATGCCGACAATCTCGTCAAAATTGTCTGACAAGCCGATTTTCGTCGTATCATGGTCAATCCGATAATCCGACAGGGTGAGATACATCGCCCGCCCCTCACCGACCAACAATCCCGGATAGATCGGCTCGGACACATTGACGGTCAGATGGTCAACGGAAATATCTTTTGCATCCAGACGTCCTGCCACCTCAGTAATCAAAGCACCAAATCTTTTGGAGCCGCTGATCGTATTTTGCGTCGAAGCATCTCCTGTAACGCGGATGCCGGACATCGTAATCACCGTATCGGTCCAGCGGAAGCCCAAAAGCCCGCCGCTCTTATAGGTTGATGTGTTGTCCGTGACCGTCATTCCCCTGACTGTCACATTTTTGATCTCCATCTCACCCCGCTTGACGTAAGTGCCATAGTTATAAAAGTTGTTATAAGCGGCATTGCCTGTCGCGTTGCTGTTGTTGATGACGGCAACCAGCCCCCCGATGACCTGCCAGCTATCCGATCTGCTTGCCACGATCTGACCGGAAAGCGTGATATTCTCAAATTTGATCTGCGGGATAACCGCATAGGATTGATATTCGATATATCCGATTACCTGCGACGTATACAAATCCTTGTCATACACATATTTATCGCCGCCTGCCTCAACGTCCTGTACGGTCAACGTCGAGCCGCTCACCGCATCGTAGCGTCCGAACACACCGCCGTAGTAGCCCTTATACTCCGAGCTGTGATACATCGATCTGGTATTCAGTGTCACACTGCAGTCCTGTACCGTGACATTTCCGTAGGCATACGCCGCAATTCCGCCTACATTCGTCGCATTGACGCGGTTCTCGGTCTGTGACTGGTATTGCAGATCTGCAGCGAGCTCCAGATTCGCAAAGGATGCCGGAGCATCCGATGCAGGCGCTCCGACGTTGATAAAAAGCCCCTGATTCGTCTGCCCGTAATACTGCGGGCTGCCCTGCTGATACTGGCGGGCATATAACTCGGTCGCCAGTGTAATCTTTGCTTTGTTTGTCTTGGACGCACCCTCAAAGCTTCCGGTAAATCTTGCCGGAGTCGCCGTGCGGTCGGTGCCTGCGCCGACATTTCTCTGCATGCTGACCATACCGGTCTGTGTGAGGTCGTACTCCCCTCCGGCTACATAATAATGTCCGGCAAGGAGAGCCGCATAGTCCTCCCCAAAGCAGCTTGTGCCAAAGGCTCCTTCCGTGTTGAGTGCAATGGAAAGCCTGAGCAGATCACCGACACTGTCCAGCACATACTTTCCGTCTCCGTTTTTTGCCACCGTTCCGCTTAAGGTATCGTTTTCAATCAGCAGCTTTCCGTCTCCGTCCCAGCTGCCGTTTCGATAGATGCCGCCGAAATTGCCGATCTCATCAATGACTCCTGAGCGCGGGACGTAATCCGCATCCTTTTCGACATAGATCAGCGCCTGCTCCTGTACACCCACAGCCTTTCCGAGATAACGGTTCGTCGAATAATTCCATGTAACACGGCTGGAATCGATGGAGCCGTCCAGCTTTACGATCGTGTTTTTGCCGACCAGCCCGAACAAAAATCCGGAAATCGTGTTGGCATTGCCGACATTAAACTTCACATAGTTCGTCCATTCCGCCGTCGACCGCTCGAAGGTGATATCCTTCACATATACATGCTTGACTGCACTGTTGTTATCGATCCGCCCGATCAGCGTACCGTTATATGCATAGCTCTGCATATAGGAGCCGTTGATATAGAGATTGCTCAGCTCTGCATCCACATTCGTACAATAGCCCAGAATGCTGCCGAGTGCACCGTTATAATCGTACAACCAATGCGTTGTGGAGGTAAAATTCGTCGCCACTCCCGATTTTGACACACTGATCCGCGTTCCGTGATCGACAATGAGTGTGCCTCCGGCTGCCACGCCTTCAATCTTGCCAGCAACTCCGCCTGTCCCATACCCATCTGCCGAGTTGCCACTGTTGGCATAAAGTCCCTGTACGGTCCATTCATCAACCGAGAGGCTGTGATCCGAGTCAAACTTCACATAGCCGATGATACCGCCCTGCCCTGTATAGTCCGTATTTCTCTGAACGAGAACATTGACAGACTGCACATATTTCAGCGTATTATCCTGATTGCCGGCAATATATTTCCCGATGAGTCCCCCGACATTGCCGCCGTAAATGCCCGCATTGAGCACCTGCCAGCCTTTATCCTCAGAGCCGTTTGTACCGATGACACAGTTGTCTGTTCCGCCGAAAATTCCTCCGGTATTTTTGACCCCGCTGTCCTGAATGCTCATATTCTGAACGATAATATTCGTTTCCGCTGTCGTCTCGGAATCCTTGAGCCATCCGATCACGCCGCCGCATCCGCCGTCTGCCGTAGCCGAATTACCCTGCACATCGACGCTGTTTCCGTTCGTACTTCCGTCCACCGTCAGCGTGTAGCCCCGCGTATCTAACAGCATGTTCTCTCCGCGACCGATCACACCACCATTCGTGCCCGACTCGGAAAGGCGTGGGGTAAAGGTTGCATCCCCCGAAAGGCGAAATGCCGGTCTATAGCCCGATGCGTCACCGAGCATCTGACCGAAAATCATGCCGTTTGCGCCTTCCTTATTCTTTCCCGTCACAGTCGTTGTCGGGGCAACCGAAAACGTTGCCGGATCGTATACAAAATCCACGTTACCCCGTACAGTTCCGGCGATCGTTCCGCAGATTCGTCCTTGTATCGTCAGTCTTGTCGAATTGTTTTTATCATTGCCGGAAACGCCGATCGCCACACCGTTCTGTGTTGTCGTTGTCTCCTTTTGTACACGAAAGGTAAGCGGTGTATCCGTCTGGTTGTCGATCACACCGAACAGACCGCCCGCATTTCCTCCGTTTGCCGTTGCCGTATTGTTATACACGGAGCCGGAAATAAACACGTTCTTCATCGACAGCGTACCGCCGCCGCGCAGTGTTTTTGCCAGACCCGACTGCGAGTTCGTACACTGAATCTTTAAGTTTTCCAACGAAGCAGAGCCGCCCAGATCGTTAAAAAGCGGCTGCGCACCGAACATCAGGGTCAGGTTGTTCGAGCTGTAGCACTTCAGCGTCCCCAGAAATGGCGTACTTTCCGTTCCGATTCCGGTAAACTCGCTCCCGAGCAGGCTGAGATTATAATGATTCGCCTCCGTATAGTCCGTACTTACCGAGTTGTTCGCATTGATCTGGAAAACATACCCCTCCAGAGAGCTTTCCCGGCTGAGTGCCTGCAGATTCAGCCAATCCTGATAGGTCTTAATATAAAAGGTTCTCTCTGCACCGAGCTCGGCAACGGTCGCCCCAAAGGACGCAGTTCCCTTCTGGACTCCTGCATAATCCAGTTCCTCCTGCTCGATTGTGCCGTCCTGCTCCTCAGCCTCTTCCTCTTCTGTCAGATTTTCCTGCATCGGCGCATCCGCATCGTCTGAATCCGGATCTGCGATTCCTACGCCGTCCGTCCCGTCCTCAGCTGCTTCACCCTGCCCGTCTGCAATGCCGGTGCCGTCTCCCTGCTCACCGCCGTCCACAGACTGACCTTCACCCTGTCCCGGATTTCCCTCCTGTGCATCAGGCGTATCGGTATCTTGGTTTTCGCCATCCGAATTTGACGCGTCCGGTTCCGGCGCATCGATCATTCCTCTCCCATCCGAACCGTCATTGTCAGAAACGGCCCGGAGATTCGGTTCTGCAGAGACGGCGAGCGTCGATGCTTTTTGCAGGCTTTCCTGCTCTGACGATATGATAAATGTCAATAACACAAGCGCTATAAGGACGCGCCGTTTTGTCTTTTTTTTCATAACGATCTCCTCCTAACCATCCCATTACGGATTGATCAGTTCCCTTACATCCGTGACGGTTACCAGTCCATTGAACGCCTTCGCAGAGCCCAATGTTTCCGGTTTGAAATTCTCGGTCTTGTAAAAATGTATGTTCATCGAGGTATAGGACGGTGCCTCGACCTTGATCGTCGATGTATGCGCCGTATCATCCTTCCAGCTGGTATCCGTGCTTTTGATTGCTTCCAGATAATAGCTGTTATACTGGTCAATATCCAGATATCGGTTATCCCACGAAATTTCAAAATAGTGCGTGGCATATCTGTCCTCACCGGTCGTCTTGATATTATAGACAAATCCGGAATAGTTGTTGAGCAGCCGGATTCCATCCGGGTTCCATTCTCTCGCGTCCAGATCTTCGGCAATTTCAAAGCCCGCCCTATGGCTGAACTCCCCTTTTTGCGGAACTGCCGTTATGACCGCTGCAAGCTTGCTCGTATTAGCCACATAATCCGGATACGTCGGCACTGCCCATGCCGCAACCCGCTTGGAAATGTACTTCTCCGCATTGATATCGGCTTCGGGACTCACAATCAGGTCAACGCGGTTGGACTGGGCGCTTCCGCCTTGAAGATACTGATCCTTGATGACAAACGGGGCATTCTCCGCCAGCTTTTTCGTCTGCGTCACGCCGTCTATCGTATATCTCACCTCATAGCTGCTCCCTTCCACAGGGGTATCCAAAAGCTGAAAATATAAATCATACATAATATTCAGATTCCTGTCATTGTACAGAAGGATATTCTCGAAATTGTTAATCTGAATCGGAAGCGTACACGCTCCTGAGCCGTTCCATCCGCCGGAGCCTGCGTATTGTGTAAACTTGCCGAAATCACCGATGTCGTTATTGCTGATGCTCATCAGGCAGTTGCTCGTAAAATACAGTCCCGATGCCACGGAAACACCCTTCCGGCTCTCCTGCGCATAGTATTTGGCAAGTGTGACACCGCCGCCGATCAGCCCCGCAAGAATACACACAACGACTGCGACGATCAGCCAGCTGTTCCGATATGCGCTTTTTCGCCTCTTCTCTCTCTCTTCCCTGCTCATCCTACTGCTCCTTTATCATGGTTGCGACCTACTGCGCTCCTATGTCAGTTTTCCTTCTCCTCCGGTCTCGGCTGCAATGCCTTTACGATGACATAAAACAAATCGGTCTCCTTGTTGTAATCCTCAAAATTGATGCCCGGCTTCCATGTAATCTCAATGAGATAATAGTCCATCTCATAGCTGACCTCGTCGTCCAAAACCGTAGCCGCCAGCTCAAGCTTTTCCCCGGCTCCTCCCTCTGTGTAGGAGTCGTACCTGCCTAAATTGACAATTCCGTTCATGCTGACGTTATACACCTCACGCCGTCTTGTCGCCGAAACATCGGTCGAATCCATCGGAGCCGCATACTTTTTGCTGAAGCTCGCCAGCGTTGTAATGGTGCCGCCTGTATCGTCCGTCACGAGCACGTCGCCCTCATCGTCCGGCTCAAGCTGATAGACCTCATAATTGACCGCAAGATTTTCCGTGTAAGCCAGCTCCAGCTCGTAGAGGAAGTTGCTGTCCCTCGAAATCTCCCTGTTGCTCGCCGCATCCGGCTTCTGGTTGCTGACACAGATGACCTCACGCTTGATCTCGCCCGGGTGGATGTTACCGATTGTGAGCTGCAGCGACTTAAGATCATGCGGGTTTAACAGATAGAGGAAGTACGGGGTCATCACTTCCGTTTTGACTGTATCGATGTCACGTTGGGAACTGATGACATACCACGCCCCTGTCCCCAGGAGGAGCAAAATTGCAGCTCCTAAAACGGCACTCAGATATGCCTTTGTCCTTTTGGCATGTCCGTGCAGCTTACCGCCTGCATCCTCCCCGGCAATCGCCTCATCCGGTTCATATTCGGTTGTAGCATCATCCATCCATTCATCATCAAAATACTTCAAATTGAACCTCTGCTTTTATCTATCGTCAGTTTCCGTAAAGCGCATTCACATGTATATGGAACCGCACGTTGTCAACCGAGAGACCGATTTTGGTATCCCCGTAATCGTAATAGGTAATGTAATCCGCCATCAGCACATCGTTTGCCGAAACAGTCGGGTCGTACGGACTTAGTGTACTGTCATAGCGATCCATGTCAAAATAGTTGCTCACATCAAGCAGTCTGCCCTCCGCCGGAATATCCCGGTACTCGTAGAACCAGATCCAGTATATGGTTACCTTCTTTTCCACATTTTCTTCCAGATCCACAACGAGCGGATTTTCGTCGGTAATCAGCCCGGTGTAGCCGGTTCCCTTGTTCTCCTCATCCCTCGTCTGATAGAACTGGATATGCCCGTCCAGCAACGCACCAAGTGCCTCTGTCTGCGCGCTGTTCTCACTCACGGAATCGATAAATTCCGGAATGCTGTTGACGGAAACGCTGCACTGCTTCAGCATCGGGCTGAGAGCGGTGATGTACAGATCCACCTGACCGTACACACCCGGAGCCATCAGCTTTCTGTCCGAGTTGATCTCATTGATGTTATAGTAATAAGGCAGCTGCACATCCGCCTCGACCGTATTGCCGCTGAGCGTCAGAATATCGACGTCCTCGCCGCCCGGCTGAAGCGCCACCCGGAGATATTCGTCGTCTTGTGCTGTCAGATTCATGCCTTTTACAAGGGAATGGTTGTTTAAGACAAACCATGCCAAAGTCACCGCAATGATCGTAATGACAATCAATATAATCATCTCTATGCGCAATACAATTCTTTGATCGAATTTCTTTTTCATGTCTGCCTCCTTTCCCTTCGCATCTACTTCATTTTCCCGCTGCCCGCCTCGGAGCTGTCGTTTTTTCGTCCTTATTTTCGGTATTCTCTTTGTTCTTATTTTCCGTTTTGCTTTCGGTATTCTTTCTGTCCTGATCTTCCGCCTTGTCCCCGGTCTTCTCCCCGTCCTTGCCTTTCGCCTTGCTTTCGGTCTTGTCCTCATCCTTGCCTTCGGTCTTGCTCTTGTCCGTATCTTCCGCCTTCCCTTCACCCTCATCAGGCAGATCGGCATCCTCCTCTGTTCGCTCGATCACAAGAATAAAAAAGATCTGCCACAGATAGGACAGCAGGCACAGCATCAGCGGCAGCATGATCACAAAAAAGAACACCTTGCTGCCCGCCATCGCGGAAAGTGCTTTGCCAAGCGTATTCCCATACGGGAGAGTTGTGATATATTTACCGGCAATCTGCTCATAGGAGACGGGATAAAAATCCTCCATCTCATTGACATCACCTTTTGTGATGTAGCTTTTTTCACCGGTCTCCTCCGATATCACGATGCGGTGAATTCTGTGCGTGTTGTAAATACCTGACAAATAGGGGTCATCCGACAGAAAGGTAATGATATCCCCCTCATCCAGCTGATCCTCTGCGACTCTTCGGATGAGAATCAAATCGTTTTCCTCGAGCACCGGACTCATGCTTCCGGACAGAACCCTGAGCACCTGATAGCCCGCCACTGTCGGGTGATAGCCCCTGGCAATCGCAAACAAAAATCCGCTCAGCACGAGAATCAAAAGCGTCAGCAGAATTTCCATTACAAAAGAGCGTACGTTTTTCATTGGCTCCCCTGCTTTTTCTCTTTGGCAGTGCGCTTGCCCCGCTTATTGAGCACGCGTTCCGCTGCTTTCTGCTCCTGTCTGCGCCGGTTCTGGATGGTCGTGAGTTCATTCTGCACCATCTTTCGAAGCGTCGCATCCGGTACATCCGGCATTCCCTGCACGATTTCCTCAAGCACCTGTCTTAAGTACTTCGTATCCATCTCCTTTTTTCTGGACTGCCTGTCGATATTGAGTGCGTCCACGCCCTCCATATAGTTGTGGAGCATCGCGTAATTCCAGACAAAGGAATTGTAAATATCCTTCTCAAACGCCCTGGAAATGTTCGGATCCTGTCTGAGCAGATTGACCTGTACGCCGACCTGCGTGTAGGAATGCAGGAAGTTCCAGAGCTCATGGCATTTTTTGTAATCCCGGTTCTTTTTGATTGCATTCGTCTTGACGATCGGATGCTTGACGCTCGGGAATTTGCGCATCGTCATAATAAATTCCGTGCTCACGAGCGTATTTACGAGCCGGTGAATGTTGATAATCCTACCGAAAATGCTATCCTTCTCCTGCTCGTTGACCTTGTCTGTCTGCTTGTCCCGAATCTTGATCTGGAGCTTGTAATCTACCGTTTCCGTATAATTATCCACCTTGGAATCCATTTCCAGATAAGCACCCAGCTCATCCTTGCTCGCTTCGAACAGCATATTGAACCGCTTATTGACAAAAAACTGCAGCTCCCCGACAAGCGTACAGATAAAGCGATTTTCGTAGGTATTCAGGCTTTCTTCATTGTAAACATTAAAAATACGGTTCGGAACGACCGTTCCGTCCTTCCTTTACTCATCATTATATTTGCTGTGCTGCAGCAGATGGCGCACCGATTC
>JAFUZE010000156.1 GCA_017476765.1 Lachnospiraceae bacterium | reverse complement strand
TTGGGATTGCTCTACTTGATCTCCTTCATCGCCTCGATGCCGCCGATTCCCGGCATCTGTATGTCCATAAAGGCAATGTCCGGCCGGAAGGCTTCCGCCAGCTCAATCACGCTTCTTCCCGTCTTGGCGGACTCGATTTCGCAGCTGCCGCCGAAATGCCTGTCTATAATAAAGGTAAGGGCATCGATTACGATCCCCTCATCATCTCCGATCATGATCTTGTACATAAGCTTCCATTCCCCTCAATCAGAAACTATTCCGGATACCACGATACATTGTTTTGAACCTTCCGATGCGGCAGATGTCCAAAGCCCTTTGGTCTTCACTATTTCCGGTACTTCCAGATGCAATAGATTGCACGAATCCCATCACGCATGCCGATCTTTTTTCCTTCCTCCATCGTGCGCGGATAATAGCTGATCGGTGTCTCGATGATCTGTATGTTCTTTGCCGCAATCTTGGCAGTAATTTCCGGCTCAAAGCCAAAACGCTTCTCCTCGATATCAATGCTTTGAATGACCTCACGCTTAAATGCCTTGTAGCACGTTTCCATATCCGTCAGATGCTGGTGCGTGAACAGATTTGACAAGTGTGTCAGGAACTTGTTTGCAAGCCGGTTCGACAAATATCCCTTTGCCTTCCTGCCAAGAAACCGTGAACCGTATGCAACCGATGTCCTGCCCTCCAGAATCGGGGCAATAACAAGCGGATATTCCATCGGGTCATACTCTAAGTCCGCATCCTGAATGATCACGATGTCTCCCGTCGCATGCTGAAAGCCCGTCTTAAGAGCCGCGCCCTTGCCTCCGTTCTGTTCATGGTAGATCACCTTGCTGACAAGCGGCTTCACCTTGCTCTCCAGAATTTCCCTCGTGCCGTCGGTCGATTTGTCATCCACAACGATAATCTCCTTATCCGCAATCGGCACCTGTCTGACCTTCTCCACGATCGTAATAATATTCTCATTCTCATTGTAACAAGGAATGACAATACTAAGCTTGTATTTTCCCATCTCCATAGAATTCTCCATTTATATAATTTGCTTTTCAGCCGAAATTCTCAACTCCCCGGATATCAACCAGAGGTCCACCGGTACCCTCGATATAGTCTCTTGTGATCGTGACCCTGCCGATATTTTTATCCTTCGGGATTTCATACATGATATCCAGCATAAACTCCTCGATGATCGCACGCAGTGCTCTGGCTCCCGTATCCTTCTTCATCGCTTTCTCCGCAATCGCCTCCAGCGCACCGTCGTCAAAGCGGAGCTTCACCTCATCAAGCTCCAGCAGCTTCTGATATTGCTTGATGATTGCATTTTTCGGCTCTCTCAAAATCTTGACATACATCTCCTTTGTCAGAGCCTCCAGCGCATAAATGATCGGAAGCCTTCCGATAAATTCCGGTATCATGCCGAATTTCTTCAGATCCTCGACCGTCACCTTCTTTAAAATATCCTTATCCTTATCATATTTATCCTTCAGATCCGCCTGATAGCCGATCGAGCTTTTCTTGTTCAGGCGCTCCTTGATGATCTCCTCCAGATCCGGAAACGCACCGCCGCAGATAAACAGAATGTTGCGTGTGTTGATCGTCGTAAGAGGCACCATCGCATTTTTGCTGTTCGCCCCGACCGGAACCTCCACATCCGCACCCTCAAGGAGCTTGAGCATTCCCTGCTGCACCGATTCCCCGGAGACATCTCTGGAATTGGCATTCCTTTTCTTTGCAATCTTATCAATCTCGTCGATAAAAATGATGCCGGTCTCGGCGCGCTCGACATCGTTGTCCGCCGCTGCTAACAGCTTGGAGACAACGCTTTCGATATCATCTCCGATATATCCCGCCTCCGTCAGAGATGTAGCATCCGCAATGGCAAGCGGCACATCGAGAATCCTTGCGAGCGTCTTGACAAGATATGTTTTGCCGCACCCTGTCGGTCCGATCATGAGCATATTCGACTTTTCGATTTCAATCTCATCCATCGTTCCGGTTGTCACCCGCTTATAGTGATTGTACACAGCTACGGAAATGACCTTTTTGGCATGCTCCTGCCCGATAATATATTCATCCAGCATAGCCTTGATTTCGTGAGGCGCTTTCAGATCCTTAAAGTTCAAAAGCGGCTTTGTTCTCTTCTTTTTCTTCTTTGGCTTCTGTTTATTCGGGATTCCGCCCTCTCCCTGTAAATCGGAAATATTGACAAAGCTGATATTCGGAAACTGGTTTTTGAGCTTCTCCATATCAAACGGCTGATTGTCGTCATCCGTCGTTCCCATATTCGGGACATTCATCTGGAACATTGCAGGATCCATCATATTCGGTCCGAGCATTCCCTGATAGTCGAACTGGCTGACTGCATCCATCGTCTTATGCATACAGTCATTGCAAACACAGATGTTGTTCGGAAGCTTGAACTGCTTGCCGGTCTTGCTCTCCGGACGCCGACATACAAAGCAGACGTTTTCGTACTCATCCTCTTCGCCCGAATCCGCCTGTGTATCACTGCCGCTGTTTTCTTCTTCGTATTCTTCCTCGTCGTCCTCTTCTTCTTCGTCCTCTTCCTCTTCAAAGTCATCCGCCATGTCATGCGCCGTCTCCGAATTTCCACTGTCCAAAGCAGCATGCGCAAAATCGTTTTGCTCGGAATCGTCCTCA
>JAFUZE010000155.1 GCA_017476765.1 Lachnospiraceae bacterium | reverse complement strand
TCATCGATGCCACCTGTCCCTTTGTCAAAAAGATTCACCGGACGGTGGAACGGGAGAGTGTGGCGGGCAAACGGATTGTCATTATCGGCAGCCGGCAGCATCCCGAGGTGCAGGGCATCATGGGATGGTCAAAAACAGAGCCGGCCGTTGTTGAGACGGTGCAGGAAGCCGAAAATTTTACCGAAGAAGAGGGCAGAAAGCTGTGCATTGTTTCCCAGACGACATTTAATTACAAGAAATTTCAAGAATTAGTTGAAATTTTTCAAAAAAAAGGTTATGATGTTACTGTTGTGAATACTATTTGTAATGCGACCGAGGTCAGACAGACACAGGCGCGTGAGATCGCACGGCAGGTGGATGTCATGATTGTCATCGGAGGCGCACACAGCTCCAACACACATAAGCTCTACGAGATTTGTAAGAAGGAATGTGACAGGACATATTATATACAGACGCTTAATGATTTGGATTTCCAATCATCTAGTAATATACAAAAGGTCGGTATTACCGCCGGGGCATCAACCCCAAATAATATAATTGAGGAGGTTCAAAATTATGTCAGAATTAACTTTTGAACAAATGTTAGACCAATCTTTTAAAACAATCAGAAATGGAGAGGTAGTCGAGGGAACAGTCATTGATGTAAAATCAGACGAAGCCATTTTAAACATCGGATATAAATCAGACGGTATTCTTACGAAGAACGAGTATACGAACGAAGCCGGCAGTGACCTGACCGAGCTGCTCCATGTCGGGGACAAGCTGGAGGTAAAGGTCGTACGTGTCAACGACGGTGAGGGACAAGTTCTTGTATCCTACAAGAGACTCGCGGCAGAGAGAGGAAATAAGAGAATTCAGGAAGCTTTCGAGAATAAAGAGGTTCTGACTGCAAAGGTGACACAGGTACTGGACGGTGGTGTTTGCGTTGTTGTTGATGAGGTTCGGATTTTTATTCCGGCAAGCCTTGTCTCTAACGTTTATGAGAAGGATCTGACGCCTTATGCAGGCAAGGAGATTGAGTTTGTTATTACAGAGTATAATCCAAAAAAACGCAGATATATCGGTGACCGCAAGCAGCTGCTTGTAGCGAGAAAGGCAGAGCAGCAGAGAGAGCTGTTTGCCAGAATCCATGAGGGCGACATTGTCGAGGGTACAGTGAAGAATGTGACGGATTTCGGTGCATTTATCGATCTTGGCGGCGCAGACGGACTGCTTCATATTTCCGAGATGAGCTGGGGACGTGTTGAGAATCCGAAAAAGACCTTCAAGGTCGGTACACCGCTGAAGGTTCTGATCAAGGAGATCGACGGAACGAAGATTGCGCTCAGCCTGAAGTTCGATGAACTGAATCCGTGGAAGAATGCCGGTGAGAAATATGCAGTCGGCACAGAGGTAACAGGAACAGTTGCCCGCATGACGGATTTTGGTGCATTCATTGAGTTAGAGCCGGGTGTGGATGCCCTGCTCCATGTATCACAGATTTCGAAGGAGCATATTGAAAAGCCGTCGGATGTGCTGAAGGTCGGCGAGACGATCACTGCAAAGGTCGTTGATTTCAATGAGGAAGAGAAGAAGATCAGCCTGAGCATCAAGGCTCTGACTGCGGAAGAGCCTGTAGCGGAGGAAGAGGCGAAACCGGAAGAGGATGCAGATGTGGTGTCTGTTGACATCGATGCTGTGATTGCAGCAGAAGAAAAAGAAGATGCTGAATAATCAGAGATAAAATAGACTGCATCATGCCGGTGCAGTCTATTTTCATATAAGGAAATGTACATGGGAGGAAGAAATATGGCGGCAAATGACTATGAATATTTTAAGAAAGCGGTCTATGAACTGACGAAGATCGACCTGAACGCTTACAAGGAAAGACAGATGAAGCGTCGCATTGATGCACTGATCGCAAAGAACAGCGTGAGCGGTTATGAGAAGTATGTGCAGCTCTTAAAGTCCGATAAGGATAAATTTGATGAATTTGTCAACTATCTGACAATCAATGTTTCGGAGTTTTACCGCAATCCGGATCAGTGGGATGTGCTTGACAAGAAGGTCATTCCACAGCTCATCAAGCAGTACGGCAAAAATTTGAAGATTTGGAGCGCCGCGTGCTCTACGGGTGATGAACCATACTCGCTCGTTATGGCTTTATCACTCCACCTGCCGCTCTCACAGATCAAGATTATTGCGACAGATATCGATAAGCAGGTGATCGAGAAGGCGAAGGTAGGATTATATTCCGCAAAGAGCGTTGTGTCTGTCCCGTCCGATCTGAAGGAGAAGTATTTTACGAAAATCGGTCCGTCCTACCAGATTTCGGATGAAATCAAGTCGCGTGTGACGTTCAAGCAGCACAATCTCTTAAAGGATCCGTATGATAAGGACTGGCACATGATCGTGTGCAGAAATGTGCTGATTTACTTTACAGAGGAAGCAAAGGTGGAGATTTTTGCAAAGTACAATGACAGTCTGGCAAAAGGCGGTTATCTGTTCATCGGAAGCACGGAGCAGATCATGGAGTACCGCGAGCTCGGATACGTCAGGGAGAATTCCTTCTTCTACAAAAAGGAGTAGCTAAAAGCGGAACAGACGAAATAACACATAAAATGACAAATGCAACGGAAAATTCTTTATAGAATGGAACAGACGAAAAAAGACTATCGAAAGAGCTGAAGGGCAGAGTTGATAGTCTTTTCCTTTTTCATGGTGCAGTAATTCACAAATAACTATACCAATAACTACACCAATAACTACACCAAATCACTTGTCTGCTTTTCCGGTTGCACATGTCAAAAAGCTTCGCTGCAGCACACCGGATTTTCAGACTTCCTTCGCATGGATGAGCATATCAAGAACATGCAGGGCATATTGGCGGAACAGCTCCGGCTGCTTTTTCATCTCGTCGGTCAGCTCAAAGTAGAGCGCATCGTCGTCGTAATCCCGCTGAAAGACCGGTGTGAAAATCGTATCCCACTGCGGGAGATAGGAGCCTTCCCGCTTGGAGTAGCAGGTGCGCGCAGTTGCCTGCTCGCGGGAATCCTTGTCCACGAACGAAGCGACGGATTTGTGCAGGGCGACGTCCTCGCCGGGAAGATAATAATAATCCTTGTAGTTCGCGTAGAAATACTTGAGCACGCCTCTGAAAAGCGGAATCTTGAGAAAGCCTTCGCTTCCCTCACCGCTGAAGCGGCATCCGAATTTGTTTATGCTTACCGGCTGCGGAAAGCTTGAGTGGAAGCGTATCTTCATGACGATCTCGGACTGTGGCTCTCCGTTTATATCATAGTATCCGTTTGCCTGCACCTTCACGACCCGGAAGGGAACGAGCAGCATGTCCATATAGGACAGGATCGGAAGAATCCGGTACATCCCCAGAATATCCTCCAGATTATGTAAGAGAAGAAGCTCTTTCGCCTCGTCGGACGGGCTTTTGACATAGTCCTGATAGATTTTGATCAGCTCGCCGCCGTTGTATTTGTCCTCCCGTGTGATTCCGACAAACTGCTCGACGGTCTTTTGCTTGCAGTTCTCCAAATGAAGAATCCCCTTGAAGGCGGCAATCCTTTTGTACAGATCGACGCCGTTTAGGGCATCAAACGGCTGCTCTTTTTGCAGCTGTTTACATTTTTCTTTTATGTATGGAATGTCGAAGGTGTTGCCGTTATAGTGAATCAGAGTCCGGTAGCTGCCGCAGATGCGGATGAACTCATCGAGCAGGGCGGCTTCGTCACCGGGAGTTTCGGCAAACAGCTGAACAGCCGTCATTTGCCCGTTTTCCCAGAAGAGAAGCCCGATCAGATAAAGGTTCGAGCTTTTGGCGGAAAAACCGGTCGTCTCGATGTCAAAAAACAAAAGCTCGGAAAGCTCATCAAGATCAGTCAGCCGATAGGTACTCTCCGGGAGCGATATGATTTTTTTTATGCACTGCATGACAATTTCTCCTTTCGCAATCCATATAATCAGTTTGACGCTTTTATCATAATAGCATATCTTTTCCGTTTGCAAAAGGGGAAATAAGTAGTGGTAATTTTTATCAAAAAATAGTATGATAAAGGGTAGGAAAAATGCTTTGACAATATCGATGAGAGAGGCAGGGTATGAAATGGGCGCGAAATTAACGTTTCATGGGGGAATCCATCCTTATGACGGCAAGGATTTGAGCAAGGATAAGCCAATCAGGGAGATTTTGCCGGAGGGGGATCTGGTCTATCCCGTATCACAGCATATAGGTGCACCGGCGCAGCCGATCGTGCAGAAGGGTGACCGTGTACTGACCGGGCAGATGATCGCACAGGCGGCAGGCTTTGTTTCAGCGCCGGTTTTTGCCACGGTTTCGGGCACGGTGAAGGCGATTGAGCCGCGCAGGGTCGTGACGGGCGATATGGTTTTGTCCATTGTTGTCGAAAACGACGGGAAATATGAGGAAGTAGAATACGACAAGGTCAAGCCTCTGCCTGAGATGACGAAGCAGGAAATTCGCGACAGGATTGCGTGGGCAGGAATTGTCGGCATGGGAGGAGCGGGCTTCCCGACCCATGTGAAGCTCTCGCCGAAGGATCCGGACAGCATTGATTATGTCATTGTGAACTGTGCGGAGTGTGAGCCGTATCTGACCTCCGATTACCGCAGGATGTTAGAGGAACCGGAGAAGCTGATCGAAGGACTGAAGGTATCCCTTGCGCTGTTCGACCATGCAACGGGCATTCTGGCGGTGGAGGATAACAAGCCGGAGTGCATCAAATTATTAAAGAATCTGACAAAGGACGAGGAACGCATCTGCGTCCGGGTACTCAGAACCAAATACCCGCAGGGAGCGGAGCGGCAGCTGATCTACGCAGCGACAGGGCGTGCAATTGATTCCACGATGCTGCCGGCAGATGCGGGATGTGTTGTCAACAACGTAGATACGGTCGTTGCCATCCATCACGCCGTAAACGAAGGGAAGCCGCTGATGCACCGCATTGTGACGGTGACGGGGGATGCCATCGCCGATCCGTGCAATTTTAAGGTGCGCATCGGCACGAACTATGCGGAGCTGATAGAAAAGGCGGGAGGCTTTGTGAGCGAGCCGGAAAAAATCGTCTCCGGCGGACCGATGATGGGCTTTGGGCTGTTTGATTTGAATGTCCCGACGACGAAGACGGCATCGGCGCTGCTGTGCCTGACACACGATGAAGTGTCTGCGATGGAGCCGGGACCTTGCATCGGCTGCGGCAGATGCGTCGAGGTTTGCCCGGGGAGAGTCGTGCCGAGCAGGCTGGCGGACTATGCGAACAATTTCAATGAGGAAGCGTTTTTGAAGTGCAACGGCATGGAGTGCTGCGAGTGCGGCTGCTGCAGCTTTGTCTGCCCGGCGAAGAGACAGCTGACACAGTCGATCAAATCGATGCGTAAGCTCGTGCTTGCAAAGAGAAAAAAGAGGTAGGAGGTTTGGGCGTTGAGTGATTATAGGAAGGTTTCATCCAATCCGCATATCAGGTCAAAGGTGACGACACGCAGCATTATGCTCAGTGTGATCATCGCGCTTTTGCCTTCTGCGTGCTTTGGAATTTACAATTTCGGTTTTCGTGCGCTGCTTCTGATACTCATCAGTATTTTAAGCTGTGAGCTGTCGGAAATGGTGTTTAACAGAATTTGTCATAAGGACAGCAGTGCGGGCGATTTGTCGGCAGTTGTCACGGGACTTTTACTTGCCCTGAATCTGCCGGTCAGTGTCCCGTTCTGGATGCCGGTTATCGGCGGCGTATTTGCGATCGTCGTCGTCAAAATGCTTTTCGGGGGACTCGGACAGAATTTCATGAATCCGGCGCTTGGTGCCAGATGCTTCCTGCTCATTTCCTTCACATCGCTGATGACGAATTTTGACTGCGATACATACTCGGGAGCCACTCCGCTTGCCCTGCTAAAGGGCGGGAAGGAGACTGACCTTTTCTCTATGGTGCTTGGCAGGACAGCAGGCACGATCGGCGAGACTTCGATGGTGGCAATCCTGATCGGTGCATGCTTTTTGCTTTATCTGGGTGTGATCGATCTTCGGATTCCGGGAAGCTATCTTTTATCCTTTGTCCTGTTTTTAGTTCTGTTTTCCGGGCGCGGGCTGGATTTCGGCTATCTTAGTGCACAGCTTGCCGGAGGCGGACTGATGCTCGGGGCTTTCTTTATGGCGACCGACTATGTGACCAGACCGATCACCAGAAACGGGCAGTATCTGTTCGGAATCTTTTTGGGAATCATGACCGGTATTTTCCGGATCTTCGGACCGTCTGCGGAGGGCGTGTCATATGCGATCATTCTCGGCAATCTGCTTGTGCCGCTGATGGAGAAGATCACCTATCCGAGACCGTTTGGAAAAGGAGGGGAGAAGGCATGAAGTCTATGATGAAGGATACACTGATTTTGCTTGCGATCACCTTGCTTTCCGGACTGATTCTCGGCGCGGTCTATGGGATTACAAAGGAGCCGATCGAGCGTCAGAAGAAGCTGGCACAGGATGAGGCATGCAGGGAAGTGTTTGATGTGCAGGGCGCTACTATTTCGTTTGAGGAGGTGGAACTGCAGACGCTGGAAGCTCCGGAGGAGGTTCTTATGAGTCTTGGCTTTCCGAATGATACGGTCGATCGCGTGCTGGCGGCACAGGATGAGAGCGGGGAGCTGTGGGGGTATGTCGTATCGATTGTCTCGCATGAAGGCTACGGCGGTGACATCCGGCTGTATCTTGGTGTGACGCAGGATGGGATTACAAACGGCATATCGATTCTGGAGATTTCCGAGACACCGGGACTGGGCATGCGTGCCGAGGAGGTATTAAAGCCTCAGTTTATAAAACGTTTTGCGGATCAGTTCACCTACACAAAGAGCGGGGCGGAGCTGGACAGTGAGATCGATGCGATCAGCGGTGCGACGATCACGACCCGGGCGGTCACGAATGCGGTGAATGCAGGTCTGAGTTATTTATATTCACAGGGACTGGTGGAAATGTCGTCCCGGTCGGCAGGAGGTGAGCAGTAAATGAAGGAGATTAAGGAACGTCTGGTCAATGGTATCATCAAGGAAAATCCGACTTTCGTTTTGATGCTCGGTATGTGTCCGACGCTCGCCGTGACGACCTCGGCAATCAACGGGCTCGGCATGGGACTGACGACGACCGCAGTGCTTGTCATGAGTAATGTGATGATTGCGGCACTGAGGCGCATCATTCCGGATAAGGTTCGGATTCCTGCATATATCGTCATCATTGCATCGTTTGTGACGGTGGTACAGCTTTTGCTCGAAGGATTTATTCCGTCGCTCTACAGTGCGCTCGGCATTTATATTCCGCTGATCGTCGTCAACTGTATTATTCTCGGACGCGCGGAGTCCTACGCATCCAAAAACGGTGTCATTCCGTCTCTGTTCGACGGTCTTGGCATGGGACTGGGCTTTTCACTGGCATTGACGTTAATCGGAGCATTCAGGGAGCTGCTCGGTTCCGGTGCGGTGTTTGGCTTGTATGTCCTGCCGACGAAGGATCATCCGTGGCTCATCGCAGGGAGAGAAATTGCCGCCTACACGCCGATCAGTATTTTTGTTCTGGCACCGGGCGCATTTTTCGTGCTTGCGATGCTGACCGCGATTCAGAACAAGGTGAAGATCGAGGGCGAGAAGCGGGGCAGGGATATGAGCAAAATAGGCTCCGGCTGCAGTGAGGATTGCATGAATTGCGCAGACTCCGGCTGCAGCATGCGGCTCTTCGAAGGCGGAAAGGAGAACCGCGATCATAAATCTGAGGAAAAGGAGGGTGCGGCAAATGACTAATCTGATACTGATTGCGATTGGATCGGCGCTTGTGAATAATGTGGTGTTAAGCCAGTTTCTGGGGCTTTGCCCGTTCCTCGGCGTTTCCAAAAAGGTGGAGACGGCATCGGGAATGGGAGCAGCGGTTATTTTTGTCATCACTCTGTCGTCCTTTGTGACAGGACTGATCAATCAGTTCCTGTTAGTCAGGCTTGATATTACCTATTTGCAGACGATCGTGTTCATTCTCGTCATCGCTGCACTTGTGCAGTTTGTCGAGATGTTCTTAAAAAAGTTCATGACCGGACTGTACAGCTCGCTCGGCGTCTTTTTGCCGCTCATTACGACAAACTGTGCAGTGCTCGGAATTGCACTGACGAACGTACAGAAGGATTACAGCATATTAACCGGCGTAGTCAACGGATTTGCGACGGCAGTCGGATTTACGATTTCAATTGTAATCTTAGCCGGAATCCGTGAGAAGATGGAATACAACGACATCCCGAAGCCGTTTCAGGGCATGCCGATCGTTCTGGTGACGGCAGGACTGATGGCGATCGCCTTTTGCGGTTTCTCGGGATTGTTATAAGGAGGTAGCGGTATGATGGGAATTATCGTTGCAGCGGTAGTTGTCGGCGGAGTGGGACTTTTTGTCGCTATCTTTTTAGGCATTGCCGCGATTCGGTTTCATGTGGATGCCGACGAGAGGGAGGAAGCGATTTTGGAGGCACTGCCGGGCTACAACTGCGGTGGCTGCGGCTTTCCGGGGTGCCCGAATCTGGCAGCAGCGATTGCAAAGGGCGAAGCTCCGGTAGACGGTTGTACGGCGGGCGGCGAGGGAACGGCAAAGGCGGTTGCGGAGATTATGGGTGTCGAGACCGGGCAGTCGGAGCGCATGGTTGCATTTGTCAAATGTGCCGGTGACTGCGAGAAGACGAAGCTGGACTATGAGTACACAGGTGTTGAGGATTGTGCGATGCTCTCATTTGTGCCGGGAGGCGGACCGAAGACGTGCAATTACGGCTGTCTCGGATATGGCTCCTGCGTCAGGGCATGTCCGTTTGATGCCATCCATACAGTGAACGGGGTTGCTGTGGTCGATAAGGAGGCGTGCAAGGCGTGCGGGAAGTGCGTGGAGGCGTGCCCGAAGCATCTGATCGAGCTGATTCCGTATAAGAGTGCGTACGCGGTGGCATGCTCGTCGAAGGACAAAGGTCCGGTGACGATGAAGGGGTGTCAGGTCGGCTGTATCGGCTGTACGCTCTGCGCTAAGAACTGCCCGGCAGGAGCGGTTACGATCGACAGCTTTTTATCCAAAATCGATCAGAGCAAATGTGTGCAGTGCGGTGCGTGTATGGCAAAGTGCCCGAAAAAGACAATTCAGAAGCTTGGCTGACCGGATTTTGCCAGGAACGTATCCCGACGGTAATTGATAAATTGTGTCTTTTTGGCGATGAATATGAGTGGATATACTTGAAATAAATGTGTTAAAATAATAATATCATGCAGCGATGCCGGAGCCGGCGGGAATGACATGCATGAAATTATAGTGAAGATATAAGGAGAGAGGAACAGATAAAGATGAAGAGAGAGAGTATCTGGAATAAGTACAGCGAAAAGCAGCTGACAGAGCTGGAAAAGCTGAGTAAAAGCTACAAAAGCTTTTTGGATCAGGGCAAGACGGAGAGAGAATGCGTCAGCCAGATGGTAGACCGTGTGGAAGAGGAAGGCTATGTGGAGTTAAGCAAGCTGATCCGGGAGAACAAAAAGGTCAGGGAGGGCGACAAGATTTATGCCGTCAATATGGAAAAGAATATCATTTTGTTCCATATCGGACAGAAGCCTTTGGAAGAGGGCATGAATATTCTCGGTGCCCACATTGATTCCCCGCGTCTGGATATCAAGCAGAATCCGCTCTACGAGGAGGGCGATTTCGCATATATGGATACGCACTATTACGGCGGTATCAAAAAGTATCAGTGGGTGACGATTCCGCTTGCCATTCACGGCGTTGTAGTCAAAAAGGACGGCACGACCGTGATCGTCTCGGTCGGTGAGGATGAGGACGACCCGGTGTTCTTTATTTCCGATCTGCTCATTCATTTAGCCTCCGAGCAGATGGAGAAAAAAGCGACGAAGGTCATCGAGGGAGAAATGCTGGATATTATTGTCGGCAACAAGCCGCTTGAGGGCGAGGAGAAGGACAAGGTTAAGGCAGGGATCCTCAGGATTTTGAAGGAAGAGTACGATATTGAGGAGGAGGATTTTATCTCTGCGGAGCTGGAGGTCGTTCCGGCAGGCAAGGCGAGGGATGCAGGCTTTGACCGGAGCATGATCTTGGGCTACGGGCAGGATGACAGAGTCTGCTCCTTTACCTCCTTAGAGGCGATGCTGCGCACAAAGAAGTGCAAGAGGACAGGGTGTACGATTCTCGTGGACAAGGAAGAGATCGGAAGTGTCGGAGCTACGGGAATGCAGTCACACTTTTTTGAAAATGCGGTGGCAGAGCTGATGGCGCTGATGGGAGATTTCAGCGAGCTGAAGCTTCGCCGTTGTCTCGCCAATTCCCGTATGCTCTCGTCGGACGTTGGTGCGGGCTTTGATCCGTCCTTTGCATCCTGCTTTGACAAAAACAACGTTGCATATTTAGGACACGGCATGATTTTAAAGAAGTTCACCGGTGCAAGAGGAAAATCGGGCTCCAACGATGCCAATGCGGAATATATCGGTTTCCTGCGAAAGGTGATGGAGAAGGCGGAGGTTTCGTTCCAGACTGCGGAGCTGGGAAAGGTTGATCAGGGCGGCGGCGGCACGATCGCTTACATTTTGTCGCTGTACGGCATGCAGGTCATCGACTGCGGCGTGCCTGTGCTCAACATGCATGCACCGTATGAGGCGACAAGCAAGGCAGATTTGTATGAGGTCATGCGCGGCTATCAGGCATTCTTAAAGTCGGATGAATAGATGATCTCATAGTCCGTCGTGATAAAAACGGCATCCACACCTTCCAGGGAATCGATGAGCGAGACAGCTTTATCCAGTCCCAGAAGCAGACAGGTGGTGCTCAGGGCATCGCCTGTGGTGGAATCCTGCGAGAGGATCGTTGCGGAAAGCAGATCGCTCGAAGCGGGATAGCCGGTTGACGGATTTAAAATATGGTGGTAGTCTGTACCACCCTGCGTGAAATATCTCTCGTACACACCGCTTGTGACGACGGAGGCATCCCGGCATGCGACGCTCGTAATCGGAACTCCGGTGTCGGCAAAGGGACGCTGGATGCCGACGCGGAAGGCATTTCCCTGTTTTGTCCCGATTGTCAGTACATTGCCGCCGAGGTTGATAATGCCGCTCGTTACACCTTCGGACATCAGATATTCCTTCAGGCGGTCCGCGATGTAGCCTTTGGCGATAAAGCCCAGATCGATGGCAGCATCCGGATCGGTCAGCCGTACCTTCCTTCCGTCGATTTCCACACAGTGGTAGTCTACATGGTCAAGTGCACTTTGCAAAGCCGTCTCGTCTGGTATTTTCGCTGTATCCAAATCGGAAAATCCCCACAAATCCTTCACGGGAGCAATTGTGATATCGATCAGACCGTCCGACCACTCGCAGTAGTCCAGTGCCGATTGAAGGAGCGTTGCAGTATCCTCGGATACGGTGACAAACGCCGGTGCCGCGTGGTTGATGCGGCTGATATCACTTCCTTCGATCGTTCTGCTGAAAAGTCCCTCGTATTCCTTGCATTTTATCAGGCAATCGTCTAAAATAGTTTCACTGCTTTTACTGATCGCATGATCGGTTTCATAGATCGAAACGGTGACGAGGGTATTTAAGAGATAGCCGCTTTTTGAGACAGGCTGTGCGGGCTGACTGCCGCAGCCGGATACCGTCGCGGACGCAGCAAGGCAGAGGATGGTGAGCGATAGATTGCGGATGAAATGTGAGAGGGAAGCTTTTGTCATAGAGCGGACTCCTTGTCATAATGATTTCATGCCGGAAACGACTGCGTCATGGGCTGCGTTTGGCGGCATCGTATACGTTACAGCCATTATAACACGGATTTTACCGTGGGTGAACAGGTGTCAGACGATAGGAAGAGGAACACATGTCAGACAGATAGAATGAGGATTACAGAGTATGAGATTAACGGACGATTTTGAGGATAACGGAAATCAGACCGGTCTTCCGGTCGCATTTATGGCGGTAGGTGTCATGAGCTTTATGCTCCTTGTCGTCATCGTTGTGATGGCGGTCAATCATAAGCCGAGGAGACATGCCGCTGATCAGGCATCGCAGGCACAGCAGCAGGCTTTGACCGAGGATACGCAGACTGCGCAGCAGGATGATAATTTCGGCATCGGTGATTCCACGCTGACGAGCGATCAGCTCGATTTCTGGGATATGTACAAGGAGGATAATGAGCCGAGGCATGGCAGTGAGCCGACCGTCTCTGCGTCGAGCTACGAGCAGAAGGCGCAGCAGATTTTGGAGGAGGAGCAGCAGCAGGAACCCGATCTGTCGGAGGGGGGCATCAAGACGAAGGTCGATCTGCCGGACGGCGGTGAGCAGTGGGTGATGATCAATGCCTATATTCCAAAGCACAATTATGATTTTGTCGGGCTGGTCTATCAGGAGCCGGTCATGCGGTATTACGAGAACGGAACAAATATTTCCCATCTGGGCATACACCTCAATAAATCCTCAGGCAAGGTCAATTTTTCGAGGTTAAAATCCGCCGGGGTGGAGTATGCCATAATCCGGGTCGGCATGCGAGGCTATCAGAACGGACAGCTGTCCATCGACGATTCCTTTGAGACCTATCTGGAGGAAGCACAGAAGGCAGGACTGCAGGTTGGGCTGAGCTTCTACTCGCAGGCAGTGACCGAGGAGGAGGCGGCAGAGGAGGCGAATCTTCTGCTCGAATGCATCGGGGAGAGGCAGATTACCTACCCGATCGTATTTGATATGGAGCTTGTGACGAATGATACATCCAGAGTGCAGCTGCAAAGCAAGATCGTGCTCACCGGCATTGCGGATGCCTTCTGCCGGACGATCCGGGATGCGGGCTACACGCCGATGATCTACGGAAATAAGTATTGGCTGCTGCGCCGCATTGACCTGACGAAGCTTGGCGATTACGATATCTGGCTCTCCCAGGAGGCGGACGTGCCGGATTATCCGTATAAATTTGCGATGTGGGAATACACGAGAGAGGGTGAGATACAGGGCGTGGACGGAGACGCTGCACTCAGTATCAGCTTTATCGACTATACGATGAGATGACATGCCATTCCATTCCATACATTTGTATCGCACTTGTCATCCTAAGGAAACGCTGATTAAATCAGCGTTTCCTTAGGATTGTGTGCAGCGTTATCTCCGTCACAGCTTTTTAAATTCCGGATAACGCTTTTCGAAGATCGTGTAATACTTAAAACCGCACGCAAGCAGTATTTCACGAGCCTCATCAAAGCAAAAGGCGATATCCTCCCTGCGGTGGGCGTCGCTGCCGACGGTGATGATCTCGCCGCCGAGTTGCCGATAGCGCTTCAGGATGCCCGTGCATGGGTTGGGCTCCTTCAGTCCGCTTCTCAGACCGCTCGTGTTGATCTCGATTCCCTTTCCCTTGTCGATGAGCAGCTGTAAAACGGCATCAAGAATATCCTTATATTTGTCGTAGGTGTAGTTCCGGTCTTTGCTTGGACCATAGCGGACGACATAATCCAGATGACCGTACACGTCAAAGTCGGAGAAGGCTTTGATGTTGTCCAGAATCGATGCAAAATATTCCCGGTAAGCTTCCTCCTCGCTCCGTCCTTCGTAGAAGGAGGCGTAGTATGGATCCCGGCGGTTGCAGACGTGGGAGGAGCCGATGATAAAATCAAAATCCCAGGCTTTGACATAGGAAGCCAGCTCGCGCTTTAAATGCGGCTGCAGACCGAGCTCCACACCGAACAAAAGCCGTATCTTCCCCTCATATTTTTCCCGGAATTTTACCAAATCAAACAAATAGGAGTCGGTGTTCAGAAGAAAGGTTTCCGCCGTTACATCCTCACCCTCCGGAAAATCCAGATCCATATGCTCCGTAAAGCACATATGTGTAAGCCCGAGCTGTATCCCTCTTTTGATCGATTCCTCCATCGGTTCCTCACTGTCCCCCGAAAAGCTCGAGTGAAGATGATAGTCTGTCCGTATTGCCATTTTACTCCCTCTCTTCCTGTTATAGATGGTTTCGGTGCAAAATCATTCCCTCGGATTGTTTCGCACTTCGTGCTCCCGCAATCCTCCCCGTATACAACAGGGAGACCCTGTTGTCTTGTATTCGCATTCTCGTGGTGCTTCGCCCCACTTCATGCTCATATCGGGGCGTGCAAGAACCCCATATCTCCACTTATGTGCAAGCGGGGCGTGGAGAATGGCTTTTTGCACTGGAATCATAGATGATTGTGAAATGCCCTTTTCCGATATCAGGTAGGCAGCAAATAACGAAAAGGAGGGCGATTCAGCCACCGTTTGGAGTCCGGGTTTCGTTATGCGTTGCCTATCCGTCCGGACCCCGAAGCGTTTCGCAGCGATCTGCGGTTATATTAGGGAAACACTGATTAAGTGTTTCCCGCGCGAAATTCGCAGGCACAAAGTGCCTTTCCACAGCGAATTTCTGCGCATCCGTGCGGAGCAATCTAAGGAAAAGCTGATTTAATTCAGCGTTTCCTTAGCTGTTTACGGAAGATAAGTATACTTGAGAAAACGATCAAAAACAAGGGAAACGGAAACTTTTGCAAAAAAGGTGGAAGAAATGGGCAATTTTAGAAAATATTTTCAAAATACATCTTGAATTTTACGGACAAATTAGTTACAATAAACGTGCTGACAAAATTTTGACAATCTTCTGCGTATACAAAGCAAAGGAGCGTCAAAATTATATAAAAAATTCATTTTATGGAGGAATCAAAAATGGCAGTTAAAGTAGCAATCAATGGTTTTGGCCGTATCGGTCGTCTTGCATTCAGACAGATGTTTGGTGCAGAAGGTTATGAAGTAGTAGCAATCAACGACTTAACAACACCTTCAATGTTAGCACACTTATTAAAATATGACTCTTCACAGGGCAGATATGTCGCTGTTGGTGAAGAAGATCAGGTTACGGCTGATGATGAGGCAGGAACCATCACAGTAAAGGGTCAGACAATCAAAATCTACAAGGAGCCGGACGCAAATAATTGCCCGTGGGGTGAGATCGGCGTTGACGTTGTTTTGGAGTGCTCCGGTTTCTATACATCAAAGGCAAAGGCACAGGCTCACATCAATGCAGGTGCTAAGAAGGTTGTTATCTCTGCTCCGGCAGGAAATGATCTTCCTACGATCGTTTACAATGTAAACCACGAGACACTTACAAAGGATGACACGATCATTTCCGCAGCTTCCTGTACAACAAACTGCTTAGCTCCGATCGAATCCGGTATCATGTGTCCGATTCACGCTTACACAGGCGATCAGATGATCCTTGACGGACCGCAGAGAAAGGGCGATAAGAGAAGAAGCCGTGCAGGCGCTGTCAATATCGTTCCGAACTCAACAGGTGCTGCTAAGGCAATCGGCTTAGTTATTCCGGAGTTAAACGGCAAGCTGATCGGTGCTGCTCAGCGTGTACCGACCCCTACAGGTTCTACAACCTTATTATTCGCAGTTGTTGACAAGGAAGTAACGGTTGACGACGTAAATGCAGCTATGAAGGCAGCAGCAAATGAGTCCTTCGGATACAATACAGACGAGATCGTTTCTTCTGATATCGTAGGAATGAGATTCGGCTCTTTATTCGATGCAACTCAGACAATGGTTTCTCCACTTCCGGGTGGAAAGACACAGGTAGAGGTTGTTTCATGGTATGACAACGAGAACTCATACACAAGCCAGATGGTTAGAACAATCAAATACTTCGCTGAGTTAGGCTAATTAAAAACGGCGATTTTTCATAGGCTACAAGAACTAACAGGTCCGGTCCATATGGACCGGACTTTTTTAAGTAAAATCTATAAGAATCCAGGAGGAATTTAATCATGTCATTAAACAAAAAATCCGTTGATGATATCAATGTGAGCGGAAAGCGCGTACTGGTAAGATGCGATTTCAACGTACCGCTGAAGGACGGCGAGATCACAGACGAGACACGTATCGTTGCAGCACTTCCTACTATCCAGAAATTATTAAAGGACGGCGGCAAGGTGATTCTTTGCTCCCATCTCGGCAAGGTAAAAAACGGTCCGAACGAAGGCGAGTCTTTGGCACCGGTCGCAAAGAGACTTTCTGAGAAATTGGGAAAAGAAGTAAATTTTGTGTCCGATTACAACGTAACCGGAGAGGCTGCGACAAAGGCTGTTGCAGATATGAAGGAAGGCGATGTCGTTTTACTTCAGAATACCCGTTTCCGCGGAGCGGAGGAGACAAAGAACGGAGAGGCTTTCTCCAAAGAGTTAGCTGACCTTGCAGATGTATATGTTTGTGATGCATTCGGTTCATCCCACAGGGCACATGCTTCCGTTGCAGGCGTGACAGAAGCAATCCGCGCAAAGGGCGGTGAGTGCGCAGTCGGATATCTGATGCAGAAGGAAATCGACTTCTTAGGAAATGCAGTGGAGAATCCGGTAAGACCGTTCGTAGCAATCCTCGGCGGTGCGAAGGTCGCTGACAAGCTGAATGTTATCAACAATCTTCTTGAAAAGTGCGACACTCTGATTATCGGCGGCGGTATGGCATTTACCTTCTTGAAGGCAAAGGGATACGAGGTCGGTAATTCTTTAGTGGATGATGAGAAGCTGGATTACTGCAAGGAGATGATGGAGAAGGCTGAGAAGCTTGGCAAGAAGCTGCTTCTTCCGGTAGATACGACGATTGCAGACGGATTCCCGAATCCGATCGATGCTGAGATTGAAGTTTCCGTTGTAGATGCTGACAAGATTCCGGCCGACAAGGAAGGTCTCGATATCGGAACAAAGACCGCTGAGCTTTATGCAGATGCTGTGAAATCAGCAAAGACGGTTGTCTGGAACGGACCGATGGGTGTATTCGAGAACCCGATTCTTGCAAAAGGTACGATTGCAGTTGCAAAGGCTCTGGCTGAGACAGATGCAACGACCATTATCGGCGGCGGTGATTCCGCAGCAGCTGTCAACCAGTTAGGCTTTGCTGACAAGATGTCTCACATTTCAACAGGCGGCGGCGCTTCCCTTGAGTTCTTAGAGGGCAAGGAGCTTCCGGGCGTTGTTGCAGCAGACGACAAAGAATAAAGTAAGAGAAAAAATTATAAAGGAGACCATAGGCATGGCAAGAAAGAAAATTATCGCCGGCAACTGGAAAATGAACATGACTCCAAGCCAGGCATTAGAGTTGATTGATACGTTAAAACCACTTGTAGCGAACGATGATGTGGACGTTGTTTTCTGTGTACCGGCAATCGATATCATCCCGGCTGTGGAGGCTGTAAAGGATACGAACATTGCAATCGGTGCCGAGAACATGTATTTTGAGGAGAAGGGCGCTTACACAGGTGAAATTTCTCCGGATATGCTCACTGATGCAGGAGCAAAGTATGTGATTATCGGTCACTCTGAGAGAAGAGAGTACTTTGCAGAGACTGACGAGACCGTGAACAAAAAAGTGTTGAAGGCTTTTGAGCACGGCATTACACCGATCATCTGCTGTGGTGAGTCCCTGACACAGAGAAAGCAGGGGATTTACGTTGACTGGATTCGCATGCAGATTAAGATCGCGTTCCAGAACGTGACCGCAGATCAGGCGAAGAGCGCAGTGATCGCCTATGAGCCGATCTGGGCAATCGGAACCGGCGAGACAGCGACCGCAGATCAGGCTGAGGAAGTGTGTGCTGCAATCCGTGCATGCATTAAGGAGGTTTATGATGAAGCGACCGCAGAAGCAATCCGCATTCAGTACGGCGGCTCAATGAATGCAGGCAATGCAGCAGAACTGCTCGCAAAGCCTGACATCGACGGAGGTCTGGTAGGCGGAGCGGCACTTAAGCCTGATTTCGGTAAGATTGTGAACTATAACAAATAAAATATTCGGGAAATCTTTAGAATATTTTAAGAAGTATAAGCCCCTGCATCTCTTTGCAGGGGCTTTTTGTTATGCTATGATAGTTTTGGTTGGTAAGAAGCTGCTGTTCACAGAGAGAGGAACGGCAAAGCTGCCAAAGCGAGGTAACAGGAATGCAGGGAAAAAAGAAGAATATCACGCATATTGTCTTTTTGTTTTTTTTGGTCGCAGTGACTTTTTTTGTGATTTTAAAAGATCAGAATATGGATGAAATTTACGAGGTATTAAGGCATGCGGATATGCTGTTCGTGCTGCCGGCAGTGATCTTCGGAACCTCCCGCATATATGGGGAAGCGCTTGGCATACATATGATTATGAGATCGTTTCATAAACCGGTCAGCTTTGGAAAATGTATCGGATATGCCGGAGTCGGTTTTTTGTTCAGCGGCATTACACCGTCCGCATCAGGCGGACAGCCGGCACAGCTGTTTTATATGACGAGAGATCAGAACCCGATCGCAGCTTCCGGACTTTGTCTTGTGCTTCTGACAATCGTGAGCCGGGCGACGATGCTTCTGTTCGGCGTTGCCGCCTTTATACTGTATCGGCTCGACCTGTACCGCAGTCTGGGAAAGGTAAAGCTGCTGTTTGTTTTGGGATTCTCCATCAATGCCTTTCTCTGTATTGCCTTTATGTTTGTCCTATTCTCGGGAAAAATCGCCGGTAAAATATTGACTGCGGCGGTCGAGCTTTTTGCCGGATGGCATCTGGTAAAAAATAAGGAGGAGTTACTGACAAAGCTGATGGTCATTCTTAATCAGTACGAGGAAGGGGCGGCATATATAAAAGGACACGGAGGACTTCTCCTGAGGCTTTTACTTTTGAGCATCGTGCAGCGCACTCTGATGTATCTTGTTCCGTATTTTATCTATCTCAGCTTCGGGTTAAACGGAGAGGCATCGGCAAATATAATGATGCTGCAGAGCGTAGTGGCAATCTGCTCGGATATGCTTCCTCTTCCGGGTGGCGTTTTTGCCAATGAAAAGTGCTATATGATCATTATGGAGCCTGTTTTTCAGGCGGTGCATGTGCTTCCTTCCCTGCTGCTCAGCCGTGGAATCAGCTTTTATTTTATGCTTGTGTTAAGCGCCTGCATTGTACTTTTTTGGGAGATCAGGACAGCGATTGAGCATGGAAGCGCAGTGCAGCATTAAAAACCGCCTGTTACATATATTTTATTAAAAACACATGTCGCAGAATGGGATTTGTAAAACAATTTTTGCAAAACGACTTTTGCAAAGCGGACATTATAAAACAATTGTTATAAAAACAACTATTATAAAAACAACTGTTGCAGAAATATTTTGCTGACATTTGCTTCAGAAGGGAGAAGTTTATATGGAATTAGAATTCTTACAGACCTTACAAGGGCTGCATCATCCGGTGTTAGACCGGGTTTTGGTAATCATTACGACGCTTGGCAACGCAGGCTGGTTCTTTATTGCTTTGGGACTCATACTGCTTGCCTTTAAAAAGACGAGAAGGACAGGATTTCATGTGCTGCTGGCGCTTGTGTTCTCCCTGATTTTCTGCAACCTGATCCTGAATGGGCTGGTGGCGAGAGACAGGCCGAGCTGGCTGGTGCCGGATGTGGAGCTTCTGATCGCCAATCCGAAGGATTTCTCTTTCCCG
>JAFUZE010000154.1 GCA_017476765.1 Lachnospiraceae bacterium | reverse complement strand
GTCACCGCTTATAAAACCATCGACAAGAAGAAAGCGATGGGAGCTGACAGCAAAGCTAAGACTGTGACGGTAAAGAAATAAAACGGAAACAGAATGCCCGCGATGAAGAACTGACATAGAAACAGAATGCCCGCGATGAAGAACTGACATAGAAACAGAATGTCGGCGATGAAGAGCCGGCACAGAAACGATTCAGAGGATCAGCACCGGAAGGATGCTGGTCCTCCGCTTTTGTGCGGAATAATTTTTTGATTTCCAAAAGGAAAATGAAATCAGGCGCAGAATATATAAAAAGGACGTGTTTGTTGTCACCAAAGAAAGAAGGAATCTTTATGACAATTCGTGAACAGTTAGAGGAGAGGGAGTGCGAGTATTTAAGCCCTTACGCAACACGGAGCAGGGAGTCAAAGGGACGGATGCGGGACGAGGAGCAGTGTGATATCCGTCCGGTTTTTCAGCGGGACAGGGATCGTATCCTGCACTGTAAGGCATTCCGGCGTCTGAAGGACAAGACACAGGTGTTTCTAAGCCCGGAGGGAGATCACTACCGGACAAGAATGACCCATACGCTGGAGGTTTCCCAGAATGCGAGGACGATTGCGAAGGCACTTCGGATGAATGAGGATCTGGTCGAGGCGATTGCACTCGGTCATGATCTGGGGCACACGCCGTTTGGACATGCCGGTGAGAGGGCACTTAACAGGGTCTGCCCGAAAGGATTCGTACATAGCGAGCAGAGCGTTCGGACAGTCGATCATCTGGAGAGGGACGGACAGGGGCTTAATCTGACCTATGAGGTTCGGGACGGTATCCGCAACCATCAGACGGCGAATATGCCGGCGACGCTCGAGGGAAAAATCGTC
This sequence comes from Lachnospiraceae bacterium, assembly GCA_017476765.1. Taxonomy (GTDB): domain Bacteria; phylum Bacillota; class Clostridia; order Lachnospirales; family Lachnospiraceae; genus JAFUZE01. The sequence goes on along the minus strand of JAFUZE010000154.1, from coordinate 1,680 downwards.
CGCCTCTCGGATAAGATTGCTTACATTCATCACGATATGGATGATGCGATCCGCGCAGGACTTTTGACGGACGAGGATGTGCCGCGGAGCATCGGGGATGTGCTTGGCTATACGACGAGGGAGCGTCTCGATCACTTTATTCATGACATTGTGGTCAGCAGCGAGGGAAAGGATGACATATGTATGTCGGAGCCTGTCGCTCAGGCGATGAAGCAGCTTCGTGCCTTTATGTTCGAGCATATTTATCAGAATCCGATCGCCAAGAGCGAGGAGGCGAAGGCGGAGACTCTGATCGAGGCTTTGTACGAATATTATATGAAGCATATAGACCTTCTTCCGGAGGATCTGCTGGCTCTGAAGAAGCGCGAGGGCACGGATAAGGAAATCATTGTGTGTGATCATGTCGCCGGCATGACAGACCGCTTTGCGATTGCTACCTATGAGGAGATTTATATCCCGAAGCACTGGCACGGCTGACGACCAAAGAGGCACAGGACAAACGCAGGCAGATGCCCGGATACAAGGGTCTGAAATTGATGCGGCACAAAGGATTCCTGTGCGCAGGGGAAGCAGGAACAGGAGAGGAGCGGGAACATGTATTATCCGGAGGAAGTCGTAGAAGAAATCCGTACGAAAAATGATATTGTGGATGTGATTTCCGGCTATGTGCGCCTTCAGAAGAAGGGCAGCAATTATTTCGGACTGTGTCCGTTCCACAATGAAAAGACCTCCTCCTTTTCGGTATCGCCTGCCAGGCAGATGTACCACTGCTTTGGCTGCGGTGCGGGCGGAAATGTCTTTACCTTTGTGATGAATTACGAGAATTATACGTTCCCGGAGGCGATTCAAATGCTCGGGGAGCGTGCCGGTGTGAAGCTGCCGGAGGTAGAGCCGGATGAGGAGGCGAAGAGAAAGGCGGGCAGACGGAAACGCCTTCTGGATGCCAACCGGGAGGCCGCCAAATATTACTACTACCAGCTTCGGATGCCAAAGGGACAGGCGGGCTATCAGTATTTGAAGAGACGGGAGCTGTCGGATGAGACAATCAAGGCGTTCGGGCTCGGATTCTCAAACAAGACGAGCAACGATCTGTACTTATATCTGAAGCAGAAGGGCTTCGAGGATGAGATTCTGACTGCCGCCGGACTTATCAGCCACAACGAGAGGATGGGCATGTGCGATAAGTTCTGGAACAGGGTGATGTTCCCGATTCAGGATATCAATCACCGCGTGATCGGCTTTGGAGGGCGCGTCATGGGAGACGGTGAGCCCAAATATTTAAACTCCCAGGAAACGGAAATTTTTGACAAGAGCCGGAATTTATACGGACTGAATTTTGCGAGGAGCTCCCGCAAGGGAAATCTGATTCTCTGTGAGGGCTACATGGATGTCATTGCGATGCATCAGGCAGGCTTTACGCAGGCGGTCGCCTCCCTCGGGACAGCTTTTACAAGCGGTCAGGCGAATCTGCTCAGACGCTATACGGATACGGTGCTGCTCTCGTACGACAGCGACGGTGCCGGTGTGAAAGCGGCGCTGCGCGCGATCGAGATTTTGAAGGAGGCGGGACTTTCGGCAAAGATGATCAATCTGGTGCCGTATAAGGACCCCGACGAATTTATCAAGGCGGAGGGGACGGAGGCGTTCCAGAAGCGGATCGATGAGGCGGAGAACAGCTTT
>JAFUZE010000153.1 GCA_017476765.1 Lachnospiraceae bacterium | reverse complement strand
TACTGCATTTCTAACAGATTTGACGGCAGTTAATTGCGTTCGTTAGTATAAAAAGGGGGAACAAAAATGGATCAAAAAACAGATCAAAAAACACAGCCGGATGAGCTGCACAGACTTGCGAAAGCCGAGAGTAATTCAGGAACTCCGAGACCGATTCCCGAAGATATGAAACAGGATGACGCGCTTGCGTACAATCAGAACCAATTATCGATCGAACGGACGGAGCTGTCCAAAATCCGAACGGAGCTGGCTTTTTCCAACAGCAAGCTGGCGGCAGAGCGAACACACCTGTCCTATCTGCGCACCATCGTTTCCCTGATTGGTTCGGGCGCAACAATCTACAAGGCGCTTCCGCTGCTCGGAATTTCCCATACGTTTACACGGGGGCTTTCCCTGTTCCTGCTGCTCTGTGCCGTCTACTTCATCTATAAAGATGCCGCCACCTACCCGAAGTTAAAACGCAGACTGGAGGAAATGCACCGGCAGGCGGAAAAGCTTTCCGAAAAGTCAGATGAGCTCATTTATCTGCTTGAGGAAACGCCGGATTCGGACTGACAGTGTTCCCGCCTGCGGAAAATCCAATCACTCGCCCGGATTCCGCACGCCGGTCAGATCCTTGATAATCTCCGAGGCGATAATGAGTCCCGCAGCCGCCGGGACAAACGAAGTACTTCCCGGAATCGCCCTTCTCTGCGTACAGGTATGAACCGCTCCCGGCGGACAGATGCAGTGCTCCCTGCAGCTGATTGCCATATCGTCAAGCGGCACGAGCGGTTTTTCCTTCGAGTAGAGAACCTTGAGCTTTTTTACTCCTCGTTTCTTTAGCTCCCTGCGCATGACCTTCGCAAGCGGACAGACGGATGTCTGATAGAGGTCTGCGATTTCAAGCTGCGTCGGATTCAGCTTGTTGCCCGTTCCCATGCAGCTGATGATCGGCACGTTCAGCTTCTGTGCCTGCAGCACCAGCTCAATCTTGCCGGTCACCGTATCGATCGCATCGACCACATAGGAATACTCCGCAAAGTCAAACTCCTCCGCCGTCTGCGGCAAATAAAAGCATTTGTGCACACGCACATCCGCATCGGGGTTGATCAATAAAATCCGCTCCTTCATCACATCGGCTTTATATTGACCGACCGTCTTTCTCGTAGCAATGATCTGCCGGTTTAAATTGGTCAGGCACACCTTATCGTCATCAATCAGATCAAATGCACCGACTCCGCCCCGGACAAGCGCTTCAACGACATATCCTCCGACACCGCCGATGCCGAAAACCGCCACACGGGATGCGGCGAGCTTTGAGATCGCCTCTTTCCCTAATAATAATTCTGTTCTGGAAAATTGATTTAACATATGTTCTCTCCCTACGCACGTCTGCGGTCAAATTTTTTGGACAGCATCATGCCAAGCCCCTGCAGAACCTGAACAAGCACTACCAGAATCACAATCGTCACGATCATAATGCCCGTCTGATAACGGTAATAGCCGTAGCGGATCGCGATATCGCCCAGTCCGCCTCAGCCGACAACGCCCGCCATCGCCGAGTAACCGAGAATCGTACCGATTGCGATCGTGACACCGACAAGCAGCGACGTGCGTGCCTCCGCAAGCAGTACCTTCCAGATAATCGTCAGATTGCCGGCTCCCATGCTCTGTGCCGCTTCTATGACACCCTTGTCAACCTCCTTTAATGAGGACTCCACCATACGGGCGATAAACGGAGCTGCCGCTATAACGAGCGGTACGATCGTCGCACTTGAGCCATAGCTCTTCCCCACGATCGCCTTCGTGAGTGGAATGACTAAGATCAATAAAATCAAAAACGGAATACTTCGAATGATGTTTGCAATAAAATCAAAAATTTTGTATATGACAGCATTCGGTGTAATGCCCTCCTTGTCCGTGACCGCCAGAATAATCCCCATCGGAAGCCCCACAACATAGCCGAACAAAGTCGATACGAGCGTCATATACAGCGTGTCCCGCGTTCCTTCGAGCAGCATCGTAATCGTTGCACTATCCAACATAATCTTCCAGCACCTCCACACCTAAATTCTTGTTCCGAAATTCCTCAATCATCTTGTCCGCCACCTCTTTTAATTCCGGAAGCTGCAAAAGCATCTCGCCCTCCGCTTTGCCTCCAATCGTTTTCGTGTCCGCATATAAAATGTTGAGCGGCGTTTTATACTGCAAAATCATATTTCCGATGATCGGCTCAAAGGCGGAATGATCGCGAAACGTCACGCGGATCACCCGTTTTCCCTTCATCTGTGCAATATGCTCCGTCTGATTTAAAATCAGTCTCCTCGCCGCCTCCGTCTTCGGTGCTCGGAACAGCTCCTCGACGCTTCCGCTCTCAGCCAGCATACCGTGATCGAGAACGACGACCTTATTACAGATTTCCTGAATGACACTCATCTCATGGGTTATGACGACGATGGTGATGCCGTATGTACGGTTAATTTCCTTTAAAAGGCTGAGAATCGACTTCGTCGTCTGCGGGTCGAGGGCACTGGTCGCCTCATCACACAGGAGAATTTCGGGATTGTTCGCCAGCACACGGGCTATGGCAACACGCTGCTTCTGCCCTCCCGAGAGCTGCGCCGGATATGCCTTTGCCTTCTCCGAAAGCCCTACGGTTTCCAAAAGCTCTGCGGCTCGCTGTCTTGCCTCTCTCCTGCCGACACCTGCAATCTCCATCGGAAAGCAGATATTATCAAGAACCGTTCGCTGCATCAGCAGATTAAAATGCTGAAAGATCATGCCGATATTCTGCCGTGCCTCCCGAAGCTGCCTGCCGGAAAGCTCGGTGAGGTTTTTGTCATTGACAATGACCTTTCCTTCCGTCGGTCTCTCAAGCAGATTCAGACACCTTACAAGCGTACTTTTCCCCGCTCCGGAAAGACCGATCACCCCGAAGATATCTCCTTTCCGGATATCAAAACTAATATTTTTAACCGCATCGACCTGACCATTTGCTGCCCGAAAGGTCTTGCTCAGATTTTCGATCCGGATGATTGGTTCTGGCATGTTTTTCCTCCTTCTGATCTGTTCCGCATCCATAGCGGTATTTTCATGACCGTATCGCCGCCTGACACGGCTTTGATATCGCCCATGAAATTTTAACACATTCCTGCCGATAATTGAATAACTATTTCCCTAAAACCACATACATCCGCAGGATATTTGCTGCCGTTCACTATGCCGGCAGCGCAAATTCCTACGGATATATCTATTGCTATTTAGGAAAATTGTAACATGCTTTCTTAGCTACTCCTCAAAAGGAATAACGGCTCCGTCGTAGGTGTCGTTGATATACTGCTTGATCGCATCGGATTTTAACACTTCCACAAGTGCCTGAATGCCTTCGCTCGTCTCATTGCCCTCCTTGACAGCAATTACGTTTACATAAGTCTTTGCTGCTTCCGAATCGGAGGTCTCATAAGCGATAGAGTCATTCGCTACCGAGAAACCTGCCTCCAATGCGTAGTTACCGTTTAATACGACAAATGCAACCTCATCCTTGACACGGGAAACCTGCGCTGCTTCCAACTCCTGAATCTGCACATTGTTCGGGTTTTGCTCGATGTCATTTACCGTTGCCGCAAGACCTGCACCCTCCTTTAAAGTAATGATGCCGTTTGCCTCAAGCAGCAGAAGCGCACGCGCTTCGTTCGTTGTGTCATTCGGTACGGCAATCACATCGCCGTCTGCAATTTCATCGAGTGAGCTCTTTGTACCCGGATAAATTCCGAACGGCTCATAATGGATACCTCCGGCATTGACAAGGTGTGTTCCCTGCTTTTCGTTGAAATCATTCAGATACGGAATGTGCTGGAAGTAGTTTGCGTCAAAATCACCGCTCTCCACTATTAAGTTCGGCTGTACATAATCTTCAAACTCCGTCACCTCCAGATCCCATCCCTGCTCTGCCAGAATCGTCTTTGCCTGCGCTAAGATCTCTGCGTGCGGTGTCGGGGAAGCGGCAACCTTAATTGTTCCTTTTGCTTCTGCTTCTGCGGTTTCCTCCGCATCCGACTCATTGGCAGCAGCTTCCTCTGTCTCATCCGCAGCTGCATCGTCATCGGTCTCCGCATCTGCATCATCCGCTGCATCTGCCTCGCCGGTAGCCTCCTCCTGCTGCGCATCGTCGGTCTGGGCTGCATTGTCCGAGCTTCCGCATCCGGTTAAAGCTGTAAATGTTAATGTTGATACGACAAGTAATGCTAATAATTTTTTCATAATCCTCTCTCCTCCTGTTGCCTGTAGTTTATTGTCTATAATCCATATCGGATTGATAGGAATTGTAACACTGTCTTATTCCTTTGTCAACACTCTTTTTTGTTTCTTTTTGCGTACACCTGAAAGACGGATACCGTTCACAGGTCAACAGGCGGACGCTGCTGCGAAAGATTTTTTGTACAAAACAAGGCACCGGTTATAGCAAAAGCTATATTCGGTGCACTGTAAAACCAGCCTACATAAACCGTATTTATGTTCCCTTTTAATCTATATACAGCCCGACTCTCCGGATGGATGCCACACTATACCTGCTCCGGCATCACACGGCGGAACGCCGGAATGATCTGTGCCACTACAATGGATTTAATCAAATCCAGCGGCAGGAACGCAACGAAGCCGACGGCAAACGCCATCCTCCAGTCATAGCCGGAGCCGGGATATAATTTCAGATATACCATGCCGAGGAAATCAATCACCAGCGCACCGATGATAGCTGCAGCCGTATAGCGTATACGGTTATATTTACTGCCCCTTATAAGCGGAAGCAGAACCGCAATCAGCAAAAACACAAGTGTGTAGCCTCCCCACGGATTCAGCAGGTAGGCAATCGTCGCCTTGCCTCCGATAAAAACCGGGACTCCTACGATTCCAAGCAGCATCCAAACAAGGATAATCAAAAAGGACTGCGAGAGCGGGAACAAGAGCGCAATCAGCAAAATGACAAAATTGAGCAGCGTGATATGCGGGCTCCCCGGAAACGGCAGCGGAATGCTTATGTAGGCGGAGATCGATAAAATTGCCGCAAACAGTGCCATCGTCACCAAATCTCTTGTTGTAAATAATTTCTTTTGTTCCGTACTTTGTTGTTTTGACATAAAGAAAACCTCCTTTGCAATGGGCAAGGCAAATGATAACAGACTTTTGTTCAATTGTCAACCGTTTTATTTTATAGGTTGACAATCATCCGTTTTGTTCCTATACTGTAAACAGATTGGTGCGGAAACGGAGCCGCCATCAACCGATGCAATCGATGAGGATGGTTCCTGATGCTCCGGGGTACTACCGATGTCAAATCAAATAGAAAGAAGCGATACGAATGACAATACAGCAATGCAAGAGAAATGTATTAGACGGAAAAGAAATCACAAAGGAAGAAGCGCTCTTTTTGGCGGAAGCCGATCTGGAGGAGCTCTCGGCGGCAGCCGACGAAATCCGCAGGGGCTTTTGCGGAAACGATTTTGATATGTGCTCCGTCATCAGCGTGAAAGGCGGCAGATGTCCGGAGAACTGCCGCTTTTGTTCCCAGGCAAGCTGCTCCGCAGCCAAGGTCGAAGCGCATGCGCTGCTTGATACCGATACGATTCTGAATGATGCCCGTCTAAGATCGGAACAGGGCATCTGTCACTACTGTCTGGTCTCCTCCGGACGCCGCTTAAGCGAGAGGGAGGTCGATCAGATCTGCGAGAGCATCCGGGAAATCTGCGCAAACACAAGCATCAAGGTATGTACCTCGCTGGGACTACTCGATGAAGCGGCGTTTCGCAAGCTGAAAAAAGCCGGTGTCTCGCGTATCCACAACAATCTCGAGACATCCCGCTCTTATTTTCCGTCGATCTGTACCAGCCATACCTACGAAGACAAGCTGCAGACCATCCATGCAGCCAGACGCGCCGGTCTGGAAATCTGCTGCGGCGGAATCTTCGGCATCGGAGAGACGATGGAGGACCGCATCGACATGGCGCTCGTGATACGACAGCTGGACGTCACATCCGTGCCGGTCAATCTCCTCGATCCGGTTCCCGGCACACCGCTCGGCAGCCGACCTGTACTCACACAGGACGTTGTCAGACGCATTATCGCTCTGTACCGTTTTTTGCTGCCAAAGGTATATATACGTCTCGCTGCAGGACGCGATTACTTAAAGGATGCCGGTCTGTCCTGCTTCCTGTCCGGCTCGAATGCGACCATCACCGGTGATATGCTGACAGTCATGGGCATCTCCGTCACCGAGGATCTTCGCACGATTCGGGAGCTGGGCTATCACTTTTAAAGAAATACGCTATCCGAGAACCTTATCCTTAAATTTGGAAAGCTCCTCCAGATATTTCTTTCCGAGCGGACTGATGGCAACGCCCTTACGCACCAGATAACCGATCGTCATGACCTCATCGGAATCCAGTCTGACTGCACAGTAATCGGAGCCGTTGAGTTCCTCACAGATAATGCCCGAGCACAGCGTATAGCCATTTAAGCCTACCATGAGATTCAGAAGCGTCGCCCGGTCACTCGCTTTGATCAGCCGCTTATAATCATAGGTACTTAAGACCTCCTCCGCAAAATAGAAGGAATTATTGCTCCCCTGGTCAAAGGAGAGGCACGGGTATTCCTCCAGCTCACTCAGCCCGATGCTTTCCCTGTCTGCAAGCGGATGCCCCTTCCACATATACACATAGATTCCGCATTTTAAAATTTCATGGAACTCCAAACCGGACTCGTGAAACAGCTTCGTGAGTACCTTGCTGTTAAACTCATTCAAATACAAGATTCCGATCTCGCTTTTGAAGTTCCTGACATCCTCGATCACTTCATGCGTTTTCGTCTCGTAGACGGCGAACTCATATTCATCCATGCCGAACTGCTTTACCATCTCGACAAAGGCATTCACCGCAAACGTATAATGCTGCATCGACACGCTGAATTTTTTCTTTGTCTGCTCCTTTGCAATATACTTCGACTCAATAAGGCTGTACTGCTCGACGACCTGTCTGGCATAGCCGATGAATTCCTCCCCCTCCGGAGTCAGAGATATTCCCCGGTTTGTCCTGCGGAATAACTCCACACCGATCTCATCCTCGAGATCCCGAATGGATGCCGAGAGACTTGGCTGTGATATAAAAAGTGTATGCGCTGCCTCATTCATCGATTTGGCATTCGCCACTGTGATCGCATATCGTAATTGTGCAAGTGTCATAATATCCTCCGCTGCTGCCGTTCACTCCGTGAATAGCAGCCCTTCCGTTTTCTATTCCGCCGTTCACGCCATGAATCGCAGTCCTCTGTTTTCCATTCTGCCCCTCACGCCACGATCTGCTCGATTTTGTCACAGATCGCTTCGGCAAGCCTGCCGTGCTGCTTTTCATCCAAATGCTCTCTGTCCGCTTCACTCGGCGACGCATAATCACTTGCGGCGAGAAACTCAATGCCTCTCCTCTGGGCAATCCGCCGGTAAACAGCCGGAAGCCTCTTGGACGTGGCAACGGAGGTCTCATTAAACTCCGGATCGTATCCCTCCTCCCAGACACCGTCTCCGAGTGCGATCGGTGAGAGCAGCAGCACCTTGACCTTTGGATCATAGCACTTGATCTGGTCAAGAAGCCGTTCCACACCGGAGCCGATGACCTCTGCGGAGGCACCGTAGACCCTCTTGCAGTCATTCGTACCGAGCATCAAAACGATCGCATCAACCGGCTTGTGTGTCTCCAAAAGCATCGGAAGAACCTCCGTTCCTCTCCTTCCATCCCGGAGCGGATCGTCAAACACTGTCGTTCTGCCGCACAAGCCCTCCTCGATCACCCGGTATCCTCTCTCACGCATTCTCTCATCCAGAATACCGGTCCAGCGCACACTCCACTCATAGCGGTCTGTCGTCTGCGGTATCAACCCGTATGTATTGGAATCTCCAAAGCACAAAATCTGTTTCACATTAGCACCTGCTTTCTATCCTAATATCATGATTAGAGGATCAAAACTGTATCACCTATGCCGTCTCTCTTTCTCTTTTCATATATTTCATATTGATTTTATAGGATATATATACCATACGATATTATACGCAGATTGTCAATACCAATCTTCCAAAGCTTAAGGCAATCGCTTAATCCTGCATTTCGTCTCCCATACGCTTCCGATTCTCAAAGCCTGCCGCTTCTCTCTTTACCGGATACAGCTCCAGAGCCGGATCAGCTGCTCCTTCGTGCAGGCGGCATTTGCCGGACTCGTCGAGGGAAGGACATAGGCTTCAAGCCCGGTCTCCTCCTGCAAAAAGCGCCGATAAAGCCGCCCCGCGGTCTGTCCGTTTAAATAGATGCTTTGAATCTGTGTCCTCTTTAAAAGTCCGGGAATGTCTGCCGGCAGGACATTCCGGATGCTGCTGTCGCTGGAGCCCTTGATGTCACAGCTGTCGATCACGTCCCACAGTGCAATATGATGCGACAGAAGCATCTCCTTCTTCTCCTCCGTACTCTCCGGCACCGGACAGCCAAGCACCGCCGCAAGCACGCCGCTGCTGCCGCCGTTTACACAAAAAATGCTTTCATCGCAGCCGTAAAGCCTTGCCATTTCACGCTGTGCAAGCATAATAACGCCGCTTGGTGCGTGCAGG
>JAFUZE010000152.1 GCA_017476765.1 Lachnospiraceae bacterium | reverse complement strand
GTTTAAGTACAAGAACTTCTCCCCTAATCAAGCGACGAGAATGTCATGGACGCAATATATAAATTGGAGAATTGTGTTGTAACGGATATAAAATTATGCTAAAAGTAGACTGAAATTTGGCAAATGACTTAAAAATCTGTTACAATGCCGCAGCTGAGTCAAAGCGACCTTTAAGAGTGCTGAAATACAGAAAAGGTTGTGCATCGGAAATGCTTTGTCGGTGTAAGATTTTGAAGTTTATCGCATGCTTATTAACACGGAAAGATGCAGAGAACTGGTAGTCTATCAGAGTGATAGCGCATCATTCCGTGTGCTTCTGTGCACAGATGGCTGCGGAACTATTTATTATGGAGATAAGGCGTTGAAATTCTTTAAAGGCGATTGCCTCTTCGCCCCCTGCTGATTCCGTGAAAATTAAAATTTATGGTAAGGCACAATTTTTGGATAAAATCAAATCATTTTTCTTTTATATTTCTGATAGAATGCCACTTCAAAGGAGTAAAAACTCATGTATAAACCAATCGATAAGTTTCAACATTCATTTCTGGACTTTAATCTATAATCAGTATGTGCTAAAGGCAGAAAGTGGTACAAAACGACAGCGGGGACTGTTAAAATTCCTTTCGATTTGTTAAAATGTATATAAATATGATACATACAAGATAAGCGGATGCAGACATGACCGCTGATTTGCAAATGAAGGAGATTGTGATGAACGAGGTCGGCAAGAAAATAGTTTTCGGGGATATCCAGTTAAGAAAAGGAAATAAGCAGAAACGGGTAAGGCAGGAGCTTTACAAAAACCTTGCCGTGTTCAAGGCTCTTCCGGAGGACGATGAATTTGATGAAGTATATGATTACTTGCAGAATAACAAATTTACAAACCGATATATAAGCGTCAATTTGTTTCCGAAGAGGATGGATTTGCTTGGAAGGTATACCGAAGTCGAATTTACCGATCAGGTACGCATTGAACTCCGCTGGCATATGAAGACCTTTGCAGCATACAAAGAAGCAATCAATGCGTTTTTGGAACAAAAAGCGGAAATAGACCGGTTGATTTTGCAAAACCGTTATGAGCAGGCTTTGGAAGCACTGGAGGAAATTGAGCGTCGCTTCGGCTTCTCTTATTGGCTTTTGGAAAACAAAATCTTTTTGTGGAATCGGTTTGGGAGAGATGTACATAAGGAAATGATAGAAAAGTCCGGAAGCGGGATGATGACGACCATCTTAAGCTTTTATCAGATGCGGGCTGCCGGAGATGTCTCCAGCAGGGATTACGATTATTTTTCGAGAAGAGAAATAGGGAAATTCAGGAGAAGGCATCCGGATAAGGTGCGCGTTCTCTCCTTTTATCATTATATGATTGCACCGTTTTCGTTTGAGATGGATGATGAAAATATCTGCGATCTTTTGAAATATGTATATAAGCTGCCCTTGATTGACCGCTATTTGTGCATCATTGATATTTGCGAGTATATTCTGACTGAGAGCAAAAATGCAGAATATGAAAGGGCTCTCGCAGATTATGTACATGATACGGAGGGGATAAACGATCCGACGCTTACGGTGTTTCGATTTATGCTGGATACGCAGGAAAACAGGAGAAAGCACTATGAGCTTCAGGACGCTGCGATTTCCGTAAAGAGTAGTTACATTATGGGAAATCTGCAAAGCTGCTATGACGAGGCAGCGGATGCCATCCGGCGAATGGAGTTTGACGCTTCCGTATATAATATTTATATTGAGACCTGCCAGATGCTGGGAAAAGCGCCGGAAGAGATTGAGTCGAGCGAAAATATAAAACTTATATTGAAAAATCTGAACACCATCTATTCCATCGGAAGAAATTTTGACGATGCGCTCGATGAAGTCTATAAGCTGTGTTTTTGCAGCATGCATGCGGTGTGGGCGAGAGATCTCTACAACCACATTATCAGGAGGATTCAGCCATATAAGAGCGATGAGCAGAAAGTGGCGGTGATGTACTCTAATATGCAGAAGCTGACGGCCGAAACGGTCTGCGAAAATCTCAGGGAGGAGGATGCCGCAGACTATTTAAACAGTCTGGAGGAGAGGACATGCGGCTATATTGACTTTCGGAAGGAATTAACGGAGGGGCATTATGCTGCGGCTGCAAACAGGTGCGCTTTGCCTGCGCTCCGGGTTCTGCTCCGGCTTCTAAGCAGCAATGAAATTGAGGATTTCAGACAGGAATTGCTGGAAAATACCGGCAATACGCCGATCTGGAAAAACAGATATGCAATTCTCCTGTGGGATCAGGCGGATTTTGACACTCATATTGAGGAGTCCATTGATTATTTTCTGCATGTATTTATGCAGAGCGAG
>JAFUZE010000151.1 GCA_017476765.1 Lachnospiraceae bacterium | reverse complement strand
GGAGGCAATCAAGCAGATCGCCATCGACGGTACGAATATGGTGAAGGAGCGTGCCGCAAAGTTTGACGGCAAGATTATTTTAGAGTACTCGCCGGAGAGCTTTACCGGTACGGAGCTGGATTATGCGTTAGAGGTGTGTGAGGCAGTAACAAAGACGTGGGGAGCCACAAAGGAGGAGCCGATCATTATCAACCTCCCGTCTACGGTGGAGATGACAACTCCCAACGTATTTGCAGACAGAATCGAGTGGTTCTTAAAGCATTTTGACAACCGCGAGAGCATAATTTTGTCCGTTCATCCGCATAATGATAGAGGAACCGGCGTGGCGACCGCAGAGCTGTCGCTGCTTGCAGGCGCCGACCGCGTGGAGGGAACACTTTTCGGAAACGGTGAGAGAACCGGCAATGTGGATGTGCTGAACATCGCTTACAACATGTTCTCTCAGGGAATCAATCCGGAGTTAAATATTGAGCGGGTCAATGATATTATTGAGATTTACGAGAGATGCTGTAAGATACCGATCCATCCGAGACATCCGTATGCAGGGAAGCTGGTATTCACCGCATTTTCCGGGTCCCACCAGGATGCGATCAACAAGGGTGTCAAGGCGATGAAGGAACGGCAGTCTGAGATCTGGCAGGTTCCGTATCTTCCGATCGATCCTGCAGATATCGGAAGGGAATATGAGCCGATCGTCCGCATCAATTCCCAGTCCGGGAAGGGCGGCGTGGCATTTGTCATGGATACGTATTTCGGCTTCAAGCTCCCGAAGGGGATGCACAAGGAATTTGCGAATGTGATTCAGGCAATTTCCGAACAGCAGGGCGAGGTTTCACCGGAGCAGATCATGCAAAAGTTCAGGGAAGAATATCTGGATAAAAAGGAGCCGCTGCATTTCCGCAAGCTTCAGGTCGTCGATCTGAGCGATGAGATCGAATCGGAGTTTGATACAAAAGTCAAGGTCGTTTACACGGATGCCGGTGAGGAGAAATCCTTTGAGGCAGTCGGAAACGGTCCGATCGATGCGGTACAGCGAGGACTTCAGGAGACGCTCGGCATCAAGATCAAGGTGCTTGACTATGAGGAGCATGCGCTTCAGAGCGGCTCGAATTCGCAGGCGGCAGCATACATCCATCTGCTTGCATCGGATGAAGGAAAGGTGACCTATGGAGTCGGCGTGAGCAGCAACATTACAAGAGCGTCGGTGCGGGCAATCTTTTCGGCATTAAACAGATTGCAGATACATTAAGCAGGACTTTCGCATGAAGAAAATAAAACTCAAAAATTTGCATATCGAACATATCGTACTACCAATGTTAACCCTGTTGTGTCTGGCAGGGTTTATTGGTAGTTTGCTTTTTCCGAAGGAAGTGCTCGATACATACAGGATGAATGTATCGGAGGAGGAGGGCGATGCGGAATTTATGGTACCGCTCTCTGCGCAGACACCGGTCTTTTATGAACTGAATACGACGGGAAGACCGATGAAGGGAATTCAGGTCGTACTGTCGAAGGAGGGAAGTGCGCAGGAGGGTGTCTCGCTGCGTTATCAGGTATACGAGCGCAGCATCGATGAGGAGGGACGGCTCGGAGAGCTTCTGAGCGATAACACCTATCCGGTGGAGGACGGAGAAGAACTGCAATATGTATATCTGCCGTTTACAGACAGCGAGAGATGCAGCGGGGATATTGCCATCCGCTTTTGGTGTGAGAGCAGTCAGGAGCTCACAACGCCTCCGGCACTTGGTGCCAATCACACGCTTCTCGATAACACGATGACGATGGTGGGCGATGAGCAGCTGGACGGGAGCTTAAAGTGCATGTATATTTACACGCATGACACCTATCCTCTTCTGTACGATTTCCGGCTGATGACCTTTGTATTTCTGGCTGCGGCGATGGCGGTCTCTTACCCGAAGAGAAAGACAGGGAAGGGAGGAAAAAGAGAGAATGCGTGATAAGCTCGGAAAAGGGAAAAAAGGCATCAAAGCTCTTTTTCTTCTTGTATTTTTGTTTACGATGTCGATGCTGGCGGAATGCGTGATTTTCCAGTTCAAGGCAGTTTGGATCAAGGAAAAATCGATTACCGTCGATCTGCAGTCGGAATATGTGAAGTGGTCGGAGGCGGATAAGCTCGTTGCGCTGACGGAGGAGGAAACGGAGAGTATCCGGATCAGTCAGGATAATGAGAGGCTTTTAGCGGAATATTACGGAAAGGAATATACTCCGCAGTACGAGGAGGGAATCGTCGAGAAGCAGGGCGCACTCTACCGGCAGGTGAAGGAGACGCGGATTCGGTTTCGCTTAAAAGACCCATATTATATTCATAAGTTCGACCTGCGCATCCTGCTTGAGCAAAAGGGCGGCTATACGCTTCGTATTTCGAACAATGACAAGGAGAAAACGCTATATTGCAGCATTGACCCGCGCATCGATGCGGGCATTACAAACGTGAATGCGTACGGAAAGGATTTTGAGATTATTTTCTTAACCGGACAGGAGCTCTATCCGGAGGATATGTCGCTGACGATGTCCAACTCCTTTGCCCCGAATATGCTCAGGGTGTTTCTGATTTTTACATTGCTGCTGCTGACGACCGCTGCCTTTTTGTGCAGGGAGCAGATTGCACAAAAGCCGCAGCTGATGTTTGCCGGTGCCGCATTCCTGCTCGGAAGCGCCATCATCTGGGGCGTCGGTACAAATCAGGTCGGATACGATGAATATGCACATGCGAAGAGCGCCTACGACTTGTCGTTTGGCACGACGATTGAGACGACTGAGGCGGCAATGCAGCTGAAGGGCAATTTACTTCCGTTCTTCTATACGCCGGAGGAGAGAGAGCTGATTGAATCGTACGAGCAGCGCAACAATGATTTTGGCTGGGCGGATATCACGACACAGAGCCGCATGGTGCGGGCGGAAAACAGGGTTTATTATCCGAATGCGATCGGCTTTAAGGCGGCGCGTATGATCGGAGCCGATTTTGCCGCTTCGGTGGCGATGGCGAAGTTTGGCGGCCTAGTCAGCTATATTCTCGTTATGTACGCAGCGGTTGCGCTTGCCAAAAGGTATCAGATTCTTGTGGCGGCGATCGGTCTTCTGCCGAACAATCTGTTTATGGCGTGCTCGCTGACCAGGGACATGGTCGTAACGTCCTTCCTCATACTTGGATGCGTGCTGATGATGAATGAATTTTTGGAGCCGGAGAGGAAGCTGACCTGGCAGCGGACGCTGGCGATTCTGCTTTCCTTTGTGTGCGGCAGTGTATCCAAACCGGTATATATTGTAATGATTCTGCTTCTTTTGTTCCTCGGAAAAGAGAAGTTTGATAACCGCATACAGGAAATCCTGTTCAAAGTGGCAGTCTGTGCCGTCGTCGGACTGATGATCTATGATATTTTCTATCCGACTCCGGTCGCAACGACGAATCATCAGCTCGTCGGGAACTATGCGTATGCGGGAGACAAGAGATCGACCGGCACGAACAATCTCGGACAGATACAGTATATTCTCGGAAATCCGCTCGTCTATACGCTGTTGCTGCTCCGCTCGATGCTCGGCATGCTCTGGGAAAGCCTGAGCACGGACTCGTTTATCAACTACGGATATCTGGGCAAGGCACCGATTGTATTTAACTGGATTGCGCTGCTTCTCGCCCTGTGGCTCAGCATATGGAGACCGAAGGAGGACGAGCGCAGGCTTCTGACGAAGCTGCATGTTGTGCTGACAGCAGTGATGCTGCTCGGAACCGCTGCGGTCATATGGACCTCGATGTATGTGTCCTACACGGCAGTGGGCAGCAGTACGATCGAGGGAGTGCAGGGAAGATACTTTATTCCGCTTTTTGTCCCGCTTTTTGTCTGCTTCTTTACAAAGCAGCGCCGGAGTAAGCTGGGCAGAAGGACGGTGAGCCAGATCGCTTTTCTGACGATGATTTATATGAATTTATTTATGATTACTGTGCTGATTTTAAACACGATGAATGTGTAGACACGCTTCATGTAAAAGGAAGCAGGGAAAAAGCTTGAGAGAAAGCAAAAGCAGACAAGAGAAAGCAAAAGCAGGTAAGAGAAAGCGAAAGCAGACATGTGAAAGCAAAAAAGTAAGAAAACCGAGAGAAGATTGTAAGAAGAAAATGAGGGGATGAGGGAGAGGCGATGGTCAGTGTAATCGTACCGGTTTATAAAAGCGAAAAGACACTTGAGCGCTGTGTGAACAGCCTGCTCGCACAGACATATACGGATATCGAAATTCTGCTCGTTGTGGACGGGACTCCGGACTCATCCGGCAGGTTGTCTGAGCAGCTTGCCGCCTCCGACTCCCGCATCCGTGTCCTGAACCAGAAGAATATGGGAGTTTCCGCATCGAGAAATCACGGTCTTGCCGAGGCGAGAGGGGAGTATATCCGGTTCGTAGACAGTGATGACTATGTGCAGCCGGATTCGGTCGCAATTTTAGTGGATGCGATGGAACGGACCGGTGCAGAACTCGTCATCGCAGGCTTTCACCATCAGTATTTCGGAAGGAATATTTTGAAGCTTCCGCCGCTTAAACAGCATGCGAAGGAGATCGGCAGCTGCGAAGCAGCGCATCAAGCAGCGTGTCAGGCATATGACATCAGAGCGGAGGAGGCTTATGTGTATGAGCTTTATCAGGCGGGCTTTTTGAATATGCCGTGGAACAAGCTCTACAAAAGGTCGCTCATAGAGCAGCCGTTCCGGCGGGAATTAAATCTGGGCGAGGATCTGCTCTTTAATCTCGCTTACATGCAGCAGGCAGAGCGCTTTGCCGTTGTGCAAGCACCGGTCTGCGAATACATTCAGGATGACCGCGGAACGACCTTGTCTACGAAGAGACGGGAGAATAAGCTTGCGCTCACGATGAAGCTGTATCAGGAGGTCGGCGGCGCCTTTCGCCGGCTTTATCCATCCCATACGGAGAGTCCGGTTCTGAAGGATAAGCTTGTGAGCGAATTTCTGGACGATCTGGAAGGGCTTGCTTTTGAAAAGACGATGACTGCGAAGGAAAAAAAGAGGGTCATCCGGATGTATGAAAAGCAGCTCGACGGGCTTTTATCGCAGAGCGGGGAACGCATTCACCTGTATCTTTTGGATTATAAGATCATTTATTTTTTTATGAAGCGAAAGCAGACAAATATGGTATATCTTTTGGTAAATCTAAGAGGTATTCTTGTCAGGCTTTTGCATAAGAGGTAGCAGAATGGAACCACTGATTTCGGTGATCGTGCCTATTTATAATGTGGAGGCATATTTGAAGCGCTGTGTCAATTCCATACAGGCGCAGACCTATTCCAATCTGGAAATTATTCTGGTGGACGATGGTTCACCGGACGGATGCGGTGCGCTGTGCGATGAGCTGGCAAAGGAGGATCGGCGGATTACTGTGATACATAAGGAAAACGGCGGTCTGTCGGATGCGCGCAACAAAGGACTGGATGCGGCAGGCGGGCAGTATATCGCCTTTGTGGACAGTGACGACTATATTGCGCCGTATTTTATCCGCACCCTGTATGAGCAGCTGATCGGGACAAACAGCGATGTGGCACTCTGCTCCTATGCGGTTGTGACAGGGGAGGAGGCGTTTCCGCCTCGGCCTGCTCACACGCCTGTGACCGGCTATAGCAGGGAGGAACTCTTGCGGAATCTCTACGATGCCAACCATGAGGATGCCACCTATTTTATTGTTGCATGGAATAAGCTTTATAGGAGCAGTCTGTGGAGTGAGATCCGATTTCCGAAGGGCAAAATTCATGAGGATGAGGCGACGACCTACCGGATTTTTGACAAATGCCGAAGAGGGGTGTACGTTAAGACCCCAATGTACGGATATTTTACATCCGGCAGCAGCATTACGAGAGATGCGTTTTCCATCCGACGGCTCGAATGGATGGATGCGCTCGATGACCGGATTGCTTTTTTTCGCGAAAAGCAGGAATGGGAGCTGGTTTCCTGCAGCCTGAAGGCGAGGGCAGACGGCGCAATACATTATTATTATCCGCTTGCGGCGCTTTGCAGGAAGGACGGCGGTTATTCCGCTCAGAAAAAACGGTTAAAGGCTTATGTCCGCGAGGCACTGATGCATGATCGCAAAGAGCGGAAGCTTCCTCTCACGACACGAATCGGGTATCGTATTTTCTGTTCCAGTCCGGGTCTGTATCGACTTCTGAACCGGAAAGCATAAGCGGATGTCTGTGAAAGAGACGAAAAGGATAGGGGCAGGGGAGATATCGGCAGGGAAGATATCGGCAGGGAAGATATCGGCAGGGAAGATATCGGAAGGGAAGATATCAGCAAGGAAGATATCGGAAAGAGAGATATCGGGAGAGAAGATATCAGCAAGGAAGATATCGGGAGAGAAGATATCGGAAGGGAAGATATCAGAAGGAAACCTATGGAAAGGAAACATGGTAAAAGGAATGATACCAAAAGTAAGTATTGTCATACCTGTTTACAATATGGAAAGATATTTGCCGCGCTGTATGAAGAGTGTGCTTGCACAGACACTGGATGAGATCGAGATCATTCTTGTAGACGATGGGGGAAGTGATTCCTCGGTCGGCATGTGTGACGATTATGCGAAGCAGGATGCGCGCATCCGGGTGATTCACAAGCCAAACGGCGGTCTGACAAGTGCGTGGAAGGCGGGCAGTCAGGCGGCCTGTGGGGAGTATATCGGATATGTGGACAGCGATGACTATATTCAGCCCGATATGTATGAGAGGCTGTATGAGGAGGCAGTGAAGGAGAATGCCGACATCGCCTGCTGCGGTCTGAAGCATGTGTATGAGCTCAGAGATCACGAGGAATGGACCGAGCAGATGGAGTTTACAAGAGATGTATTTACTCCGGAGGAGCTAAAGGATGAGATGTTCCCGATTCTGATCAACGACGGCAGATTTTTTGGCAGGCATCTCCAGCCAAACCGTGTGACAAAGCTTGTCAGACGACAGCTTGTGCAGAGAAATCTCCCGCTCTGTGACGATAAGGTCAGTATCGGGGAGGACTATCAGTTCTCGCTGTGTATGTTTCTGGATGCACGAAAGGTTGTCATTGTGCGGGATTTTTTTCCGTACATTTATTATATGAATGCCGGTTCGATGACGATGAAATATGATGATGCGTACATGGATAAGATACAGATCATGAAGGAAAATCTCTCGCGCATTTCGGATGATAAGGGGATTTATGATTTAAAGCCGCAGATTACGAATGACTTTTTATGTCTGACAATTCTGCACATCAAGGGTGGAATTTACAAAAAGAAAAAGGAGTCGTATTGGCAGCACCGGCGCGATATGGCATCGGTCAGGAATCGGGCTGATGTGGAAGAGGCACTTTACGGGCATACGATGACGAAGCTGACGATGGCGGAAAGGCTGTTTGTCTTTTTGCTCAGGCACCGCCTTTATTTTGCAATCTATCTCGCCGTGCGGATCTATTTCAGATAAAACGAAACAACAAATAAGAGCAAATAAGACGGAAAAAGAAGCAGCGGCGTATGGAAGAGGAAACAGAAAATAAGAATGAAAGTAATATGGGAAATATAATGGAAGATAAAATCGTAAAGAAAAACAAAAATAAAACGGAAAAAGGCACAGTTTTATATTGGATTTTATTTGCCGCAGCTTTGTGTATGACAGCCTTTCTGAGCTTTTATCATCTGGATGCAAAATATGTTGATCCTTTTGATGAAGCGCGCCACGGCGTGAACGCTTATGAGATGCTTCGGGAGGGCAGGCTGATCGAGAGCACCTTCGGGTATGAAACCGACTATTATAATCTGAAACCGCCGCTCAGTATGTGGTGCATTATGGTAAGCTTCCTGCTTCTCGGTAAAAATGTGCTGGCGCTGCGGGCATACTCTGCGCTCTGTTATGTGCTTCTGGCTGCAGCGGCAGGTGTCTTTGTGAAAAGGAACTATGGGCGGGCGGAATCGGTCTTTGCCATGTGTTTTCTGGCGGTAAATACCGCTCCCTTTCAGGCACATATGATTCGTGCAGGGGATGCGGACAGTCTGTATGTTTTGCTGTTTACGCTTGCAATGCTCTGCATGCTGGAGATACCCCAAAAGCAGAGCCGCCTGTACTTGTGCGGATTCTTTTTTGCACTGGCCTTTCTCACCAAGAGCTTTCATGCTCTGATGATTGCCGTAATCGGAGGGCTGTATCTGCTTCTCAGCGGAGAACTCAAAAAAATCAGCGGAAAGAGGATGGTGCGTTTTGTGCTCGTCACGATTGCTCCGATTGCCGTCTGGGCGCTGCTGCGGATGCATGTGGATGGCCTTCGGTTTCTGAAGCAGATGGTGTATGTGGATGTGCTCGGACGGACAAACGGAGCACTGAATAACAACCGCCAGCCCTTCGGGTGGTATACGGAATATTTTCTCGGTACGATGAGCGGAAAGCTCACGATTTATCTGTGGGCATTCGTGATCTGCATTGTCGGCGCCGTCTATCATTCGAGGCTGTTTACAAGAGAGCACTATCGCAAGGTTCTTGGATATCTTCTGTGGATTTTTGTTCCGTATCTGGCTTTTTCGGCTGTGACAAATAAGCTCATCTGGTATCTGTATCCGGTCACGATTCCGCTTCTGATGTGTGCGGGAATGATCGTAGGAAGATTTATGAAGGAAAAGCAGCTCGCACCGGCAGTCAAAATCGGTATGATTTTCGGCGTGGGAGTCTTGCTTTTGGTGTATGGCAGACGGGAAATGCTGACAATACGAAGCCAGGGAGGAAATGAGTTTCAGCAGCTTGTGACCCGGTCTGCACAGGAGTATGGGGATAAGGTGCACACTGCTTATCTGGCGCTTTATGAGGAGGCTTCAGGTGACGAAGCATCCGGTCCGGTCAGCAGCTGGTCCCAGCAGGATGTGTATCTGGCAGAGGTGTACGGGGACTGGTATTGTGACAACGGAGGATTGGAGGCATTTGGGCAGAGTGAGGAAGGAATCCTGTTTATGAACAGGGAATTTGCGGAGCGGTTGCAGAAGGATGAGACCGCCTACAGGGAGTTTTTTGGAGATTCAGAAGCGGAAATGAGTACATTTGAGAGCCAAAACTATACTGTCTTTGTTAAATATTAAAAATGTTTTTGTAAATTTTTGGAAAAAGTATGTTCATTTTTGTAATAATATGTTATACTAACAGCGTATTCAGTAAACCGAAAAGGAGTATGCATATATATACCGTAATTACAAGGAGGATATTATGACAAAGGCACAGATGTTAAAAAAGGAAATACTGGCACAGTATAAGAGCGTGAGACAATTTTCACTCGAGATGAAAATCCCATACAGTACGCTTGTTACAGCTCTGGAAAGAGGAATTGAAGGAATGGCATACGGTACGGTCATTTCGATTTGTGATAGGCTGAATTTAAATCCCGTCAGTTTCCAGTCGCTGGACAATGCAACCGTCTCGGAGCAGCTTCTCGAGAACAGAGTCATGCACGATTATATGAAGATGAACAATGAAGGCAAGGAAAAGTTTCTGGAGCTGATGGAAGATTTTGCGACGATCAAGAAGTATCGGAAATAAGCGTACCCGGTACACCGAAAACGAATTAACGGATACCTTTGCTTTAGCCTGCACCTTTTTGAAGGGTTGCGGGCTTTTATTTTCCGGTTGCTTTCTGCGCAAAAGAAAGACGATCATTTGACAAATGGAAAAAAGAAACATAAAATGTAGAAAGACCCTCCAAGCAGAGGGCCTTTTCCTTAATTTCATCTAAATGCAGATTGGACGAAAATAGATCAAAACTTTGAGAGAAAAACAGATCAGATCACAGGTGGTAATGATATGAAATATGATTTTTTAGTTGTAGGAGCGGGTTTGTTTGGTGCGGTGTTTGCGCATGAAATGAGGCTTGCGGGCAAAAGTGTGCTGGTGATTGACAAAAGAGCGCATATCGCAGGCAATATTTATACCGAGCAGGAGGCGGGAATCCATGTGCACAAATATGGTGCGCATATTTTCCACACGTCAAACGAAAGGGTGTGGAATTATGTAAACCATCTTACCTGCTTTAACAACTACATCAATTCGCCGATTGCAAGGTACAAAGACGAGTTATATAATCTGCCCTTCAATATGAACACGTTTTATGCGATGTGGGGAGTTACGACGCCTGCCGAGGCAAAGGCAGTCATCGAGCAGCAGAAGGCAGCTGCGGGTATTGCTCATCCGGCGAATCTGGAGGAGCAGGCGATCTCCCTCGTCGGAACGGATGTGTATGAAAAGCTGATCAAGGGCTATACGATGAAGCAGTGGGGAAGAGCGTGCAGAGAACTGCCGGCGTTTATTATAAGAAGGCTGCCGCTCCGGTTTACGTTTGACAACAACTATTTTAATGATACCTATCAGGGAATCCCGATCGGTGGTTATACCGCGATGGTGGAAAAGCTGCTGGAGGGCGTAGAGGTCATACTTGGTGCTCCGTACCGGTCGTTCAGTAAGGAGACAGGGCATCAGTTTGAGCGGATTATCTATACGGGAGCGATTGATGAGTTCTTCGACTATTCTCTCGGGGAACTGGAATACCGTTCGCTGCGCTTTGAGCAGGAGCTGCTTATTGGGTGTGCGAACTATCAGGGAAATGCGGTCGTCAATTATACGGAGGAGGAGATTCCGTATACGAGGATTATCGAGCACAAGCACTTTGAGTTTGGCACGCAGCCGGATACGATCATCAGCAAAGAATATCCGGCGGCATGGTCACGCGGCAAGGAATGCTATTATCCGGTCAACGACGAGAGGAATAACGACCTATATGAAAAGTACAGGCAGCTGGCAGCGGGTCAGAAGCAGGTCATTTTCGGCGGCAGATTGGGACAGTACAAATATTATGACATGGATAAGGTCGTGGAGGCAGCACTTGAGCTGGCAGCGTCCGTGGCTGACCGCTGAATAGTAACGACAGAGGAGCTTGAAGCATGCCCCGAAGAGTAATATAGAGCATCGGAAGCATATGGGAGATGATAGGCAGGATGAAGCGATTGCTCCGGCAGTATCGGAAAGGATATTTACGATGCCCCGGATTGTATGCTATACTGATGACGCAGCGAGGGTGCACACATTTCCGAAGGAATATGCGAAACAGCTTTCGCAGCG
>JAFUZE010000150.1 GCA_017476765.1 Lachnospiraceae bacterium | reverse complement strand
ATATTGTGCAGACGGTCGGCAAGCTTGATCATGATGACGCGGATATCCTTTGCCATCGCCAGAAACATCTTGCGCAGATTCTCCGCCTGCATCTCCAGCTTGTCATTCGATTTATCCTCGCCAAGCTGCAGCTGCGTCAGCTTCGTCACGCCATCCACGAGCAGGGCGATCTCCGGCGAGAACTCCTCGCTGATCTGTTCGTCTGTCATGACTGTATCTTCCACAACATCGTGCAGAAGCCCTGCCACAATGCTTTCCTTATCCAGCTCCAAATCCGCTAAGATGATCGCAACGCACAGCGGATGGATGATGTAAGGCTCACCCGACTTCCGCACCTGTCCCTCGTGCGCTTCCTTCGCCACCTTATAGGCTTTCTCAACCAAAGAAATATCATCGCTCGGATGATATTTGCGCACACGTTTAATAAGATCCGAATACAACTGCTCGGGACTTTGAAATTCCTCAATGGATTCGATTCTTCCATCGTCGAGCACGAGCTCCGTTCTTCTGCGTGAAGGCTCATTTTGATTGTTTTCCGACAGATCGACCTTTCCCTCATATGCAATTTTGCCAATCTCAATTTTGTCATTCGCCTGTATGCCGCTCATGGTACACCGCCCATTCTTCCCAAAATGTTATGACATAAATTATAGTATCTTTTATGTTATTCGTCAATTCCATGTTGAGAAGCCGCTGCCATTTACTTGCTACTGATCTATTATATGATTACAGGGTCAAAAGCCCTGCTCCACGGCAAGCTTGCTTGCAAGTGGCGGAGAGTCTTTATGACCCTGTAATCATTATATGTACCAGAACATAAACAGATTCCAATACAGGATATTTACAACCGTGACTGCCAGCGAAAGAACCGTAATCAGGTTATAGAACCGGCGCTTCTTCGAGCAATCCGTTTTGCGGAGCGCTGCGATTCCGTAGATTGCCAGCCCCGCCATCACGAGTGTGAGGATGCCAACCAATATGAACCCCCAAAGATAAGAGGAGGACAGCTTATAGCTTGCTGCGCATAGAGCCATCCATACAAGCAGCGGCACAAGCACCGCCTGCACGATTGCCGCACATGCACTCCATCTGCCCATCGGTATGCGGTTGTCTTGCTTTTTGCATCTGCGCACAATGCTGCGAACCAACTTCACAAGCAGGCTTACCACTGTAAAAAGAAGCACGGCAAGCCAAAGAAAAACCAATGTCAGCTCCGGTATGTACTGCCGGGACGGAACACGCACACAATCTGTATACGGAAAGCAAAGCTTCTCTGTGCTGCCGCTGTTTGCAGCCACCCAGAACTGACCGGGTTCAAGCTCACTAAACATATGGTAAAGACTGATGAGTTTAAACGGACCTTCGCGCACCGTTCTCGCAATGCAGTAAACTCCCTCCGGTTCTTCTCTTGGAGCATCAAAATATTGCTCCTCCGAAAACTTTCCGAAAATCAGTTCCATCATCTTACTATTATATACCGTTTCGCCATACTGATTTGTCATGACAACCGCACCGATTCCGCTTCGCAGATCAAGAAGTAACTTCGACGAGCAGCCTCGCGAATTACCTCCATGTCCGACCGACTCCACCCCATATACCTCAACCCACAAGCCGTGGCAGTTCGCCGGTATATCGCTGTCTCCGTAATATAAGGTGGGGGTAAAGAGAAACTCATAGGTTTCTCTCTTCTCAAAAAGCGGTGAAGCTTCGTCAAGAAGCGCTTTCCCGAAGGTCTCAAAGTCCTCCAGTGTCGAGGTGCACATGCCCGCCGGGTAAATCGTTAAATAGTAAAAGCAATCCGGAAGCAAAACTCCGTCAATCGAATAGCACTGTAATTCCTTCCGCTTCTCCTTCACATACGCATTATCGCTCAAATCAGGCGACAAGGCGCTGTGCTCCATCAAAAGCGGCTCAAAAATATGCCGGTGCACATAGGCATCAAAGCTTTCTCCGCTCACCCGCTCCACGATAAAGCCAGCCAACGCAACGCCCCAGTTGGAGTATGCCGTCACCTCGCCCGGCTCGTAAATCTGTGCCGGCTCATGTGCCTTCAGCGAAGTCTCCAGTGTACCGATCGCCGCATGCTCTTTCACAAACATATCCGCATAAACATCCTGAAAGCCTGCATTGTGGTTCATGAGATTCTCCATCGTGACCGGTGTATCGTAAGAAAGATTGGAGAGAAATCCTTCCGGGAGATAATCCCTGATATCCCGGTTCAGCTCCAGCTGTCCCTGCTCCCAGAGCTGCATCACGCTGACCCAGACAAGAAGTTTTGTGACGGAGCCCCACTCGATGACCATATCGTGATCTACGGCTATTCCCGCTTCCTTGTCCGCATATCCGAAATAATTTGTATAGAGGGACTTCTCCTTGTCAAAGACGCTGACCGCCATT
>JAFUZE010000149.1 GCA_017476765.1 Lachnospiraceae bacterium | reverse complement strand
TATGATCTACCGGATACTTGAACAGAAACTATGCGATAAGTATACCTGTGAAGAGATCATAAAAACTCTGAGAGAAATGGATATGCGAATGGTCGGTGAACATGGATATATACCAAGCTATACAAGGACGAAGCTTACAGATACATTACACGATAACGCAGGATTCAGAACCGACTACGAACTGATAACCCCAAAGTCAATGGCAGGAATTATCAGAAGAACTAAAGGCTTGTAAGAACGGGGTACGATTATCAATTCAAGGGCTTGCCGCAGGCAAGGTTTCCTTTTCAGATAAGTTTACGCAGCATTACGTATTTCACGAGAAAAAAGAAAAGCCGCAACCGTAGATGTTTACTGGGTTTGCGGCTTTTTAGGTGTCAAAGATGGGATTGTAGCACAGAAGCGCATAAAAGTCCATGAAATCTTTATGTTTGCAAAGTATTATTGTCCTGGGGAAAAGCAATATTTTATTCGTTTATGTGGCACGACGCACTTAACCCACCCCATTACTCATTCCATTTAATGAACAGCTCAAAATCATCATAATAACAAAATCGGCTGTCGCATCCGGCAGCCGTTTATAGCATTTAAATAGCAATCGAAATATTCATCCACATTCGTCTAAATCAAGAGCAATCTGAAATTTTGATTCTTCTCCACTTTTTAAATCAGTGATGACATCGAGAACATATAGAAAATTTCTAAAATTCGCCCTCGGCTTTACTTTTTTTACAATTTCTTTTGGAATAAGCATTATGTCATGTGGTTCTTCAAATGGTAGGGTTAATTCTATTCCATCATCCCACACTTCCATCCCTATAATTGGTAAACCGTCCTCTGTTGGATTTGGCTCATCAACAATATCCTCTGTTAAAATCATATATCCAAAAGGATCTTCACCTCCAATCATACTATTTATTTCAACTGCCATATCAAGGAACGCTAAAAGAGTTTCATAGTTTTTTATTGCCCAGAAAACTGCATTTAGTCCCAAATCGTATTTTCTATTGTCTTTAAACACCGGAAGAGATTCTTCATCATTTACTTCTCTTCTAAGAATAGCCTCCAGCGGGGTCTGCAGTATTTCTGAAATGAGGTAACACAAATTCGGCGATGGTTGTAATGTCCCTTTTTCCCATCTACTAACAGTTTGCTTGTTGACCCCGACTATCCTTCCAAAATCCTCTTGAGATATGTTGTTTTTTTCACGATATTGCTTCACCCATTTTCCAATATTCATTGTGTCCTCCTCTCAATAAAAAAATGATACTCTAATGGACTGCTCAAATGTCTCGGGATTATATTCTTCATCTACAGGGAATATTGGACAATTCACTATAATATCAAAGTTATAAACATCATACCTGGCTGAAACCGGCGTGACTTTAAGCACATTTTTCATAGTTAAGACCACTCGATTGAAGTTATCATCTCTCAGCATCACCGCATAGGATTCTCCAGGTTCATCGCAAATCACCCTAGTAAATGGGAATACAGCGTCATCACAGGCAACAATTCCTTTTGTATTTCCTACGCCAAAAAGTGAGGTTACAAGGAAGAATGTTTCTATGTCCGAAGAAGCATTAAACATTTCTTCCAAATATCCCGCAAGCTTATTTTCGTATTCTGTATCTGTATCCAGTTTTGTTGTCTCTGGTGCAAAGGCGCTGATTACCTCTTGCAGTTCCACCTTCATTGCATCCGCTATAAGCTGCATATAGGAAAAGGCAGGAATAGCTGTCCCCTTTTCCCACTTTCTTATAGTCGCTACGGGAACATACACTTTCTCAGCAAGCTCAGCTTGTGTCATGTTCACTTTATTCCTTAATTCTTTTAATTTCATCGCTATCTCCTCTCCATATATCTGATGGTAAAACATAGTTCCTATAAATGAAAGTATCAATCGGGAAACTTGGCAGTCTCCATAATATGTGTACTCTGATGGTTCCATCTCGATATCTTACATTTTCGAACTAAGGTTTTATCATATTATCAGAATCATTTGAATGTGATGAGCTATCAACAACCAAGAACTTGTGGGCGTACTCGGGATACTCGGTATCCATCGGATATGTGATGTTATGTGATATCTCGGCTTGCTCACGGATAAGCAACAGCTGGCTGATGAGGAAATGTTTCCGCTCAGGTTCTTCATTCTTAATGATGGACATGATGGTATCCTCATCGAACACATACATAGGAGATTTATCATGCTCAAACAAGTAAGCAAAATCGTCAAGGAACTTCGCCACATTACTGTCCTGTCGCAGTTCCATGATCTTACTTTCGGATACGCAGAAACGCGGTCCGGAGATCATCAGCAAGCCTGGGATATACCTGAATTTTTCATCACTGATCTCTTTGTCAAAAAGGACAAAGTTGGCGACCTCCGGCGAATCCGTGGAAGATTCATCAGCAATGACGATTCCTCTACGGTACCACATTTTATCAATGCGATACTGCTTGTAATGAAAGAAGAACTCAAAGAATTCCCCCTCCGGATTAGAGAAAATGATGTAAATATTCTTGGATCGCGTTATCAGTTTTGGGACTCCGGATAAGATCAGAGGCTTGCGCGGATCCCTGTATTCCAGTATGGCTTCTACTCTGTCACCGGATTTATTGATCGAGAGCTTAAAAGGAATTATTGTTTTCCTCTTCATGTATCTCGAATACATATATCCGTAAAAATCGCCAAAGTACTGCGGATCGTCAAGAACGATGTACTTTCCAACAGCCTGAAGCGGATCAGCATCTTCCAGAGTGTTTTTTCCTGCTTCAGGAGAAACAAAGAGAGAGGAAATATCTTTGCGGAAGTATCTGCACAAGGTAATGGCTGCATAAAGGTTGAATGTCGTTTCGTACTTTGAACCTGGTTCGGTATTTAAGGTCTGGCTCAATGAATTCTCGGAGAAGTACAGACTCTGGTCAAAATCAATCAAATCCTCATATAGATTTTTAATTGATTTATAGTCAGAGTTTTTATACAGCTCCCGAAGTTTTCTCTTCATCTCTTTTATCTGAACCAGCCTGCGCTCTTCTGCATCCGGACAGTCAATGTCTTTACGATAAGTGCCACGTACTTCACCCATAAACAGCCTCCTTTCATTCTTTTCGACAGTTCTGCTCAATTATTATACATCATTTCTGTCCAAATTGCAAACTAAACTCATTTTTTGAGTATTGACGCAAAATATTATTATCTAAGCAGCGCAAGTTGATTGGTATATTTGAGCATTTGACTTTAAAATCAAGCTATAGCTTATACACTCGACGGTAGTCTCTGCAGGACAATACCGAATACCACCGGGTGAAAACATAATAAAAGAAGGGCAATCATTCGGTAGAGAGCCCTTAGTTTGAAATGGAAGAAGTCCATTCGGCTAAGGATACCTTTGCGTCTGATTGCCCTTTTCATGTGGTTTCTCCATTTCAGCCAACGAAAGGAGAAAAACACATGGAAAACAAGAAGAAAGAGTATCACATCCACATCCACTACACCGTTCAGGAAGACACAATTGATGAGATCGTTCCTGTAACCGAGAAGCAGTACCGTGAGTACAGACATCTGGAATGGAATGAAGCCAGGCAAAGGGAAAGAGACTCCCGCTGCATGGTTCCCACCAAAACAGGTCGCTTAAAGCGTTGTATCGCTGATTGCAGCAAATGCGATAAGTTCCGCTCCGGCACTCCCCTGTCGATGGAAAAAATGAAGGAGGATGGCATGGATACGCCGAATCAGAATGCGGATATCGAAGAGGCTCTCATGTACAAAGAACTCCTGAGTGCCCTCACGGATGCTCTGGATGAGCTGGATCCGGACAAGCGTGCTATCGCTCAGGCAATCATGGACGGCAAAAAGAATAAAGACGCTGCGGAAGATTTAGGATATGCCGCCGCTTCGACCTATAATTATCAGAAGAGACAGCTTCTGGCTTCCCTCAGGGAACGTCTGGAAAAGTACCGTTAAACAAACAGAAGGCTGGCAGTATAAACGCCTGCTGCCAGCCTTCCTTTTATCCTGTGTTGTTTGATGCGGTCACCATTTCCGACCGTTCATCTGCCACCTGTCATGCCGCTTGATCCCTCTCACTGCCTGTCTGAGGGTATGAGCCCTGCCGTGCATATGGTAGGGCTCGGCATGGTGGGAATGAAAGATCACCACTATATTGTTCTCCGGGCATTCAGGACTGTGGAGATTCCAGAAGTGCCCCGTGTTTTTACTCCGTATCGTCACATCATACGGATCCTTGTAGATCACGCTGAAGTACTGCTCATCCAGCGAATCCAGTTTCTTTACATCAAACATAGGCACTCTCCTTCCCGTAATCGGCAAAAGGCTCTGCCACACACAGCTGATGCTCTTTCATAAAACGCTCATGCAACTTCTTTGTCTCCCGCTCCATGAAAGTCTTCTCTTCCTCAGCCAGATTCATCCCGGCAGTATCCGGAGTGATGATAAGCCGCCCGTTCTCGCATTTGACCAGTATCTTATCTCCGATATCAAAGCCAACGCTCTTAAGCCACTGTCCGGATATCCGGATCGCCGGTGTGGGCTTATAGCGATAGCCCGACATCTCTGTCACGGTCATATTCCTGTATTCTTTATGCTGCATATTGAAATCCTCCGTTTCTGTGATTTGTGCAAGCGACTTGCACGATCATTCATTACTCTTGTTTTCCTTTTCCGCCTTCCACTGCTCCAGCAGCTGGTAGATGATCTTCTCCATATCCTCCGGTGAATAATTTGATGAAAAATAATCCTTCAGCTTCTTATCCGTCAGGACAACCTTTCTGTTTGCCCGACCCGTCATATGCTCTTCGAACAGTCTCTTCAGCTTCAGCTCGGTGATGCTGCCGTTATCCTCGACATACTTCCTTACCGCCGTCACCTGATAGGACTTCAGGATCCCGTACTCCTGCATATATTTGTAGATCAGCTCCTGAACCGGCTTGTCCAGATATGTGATCTCCACCGCAGGAACCATCGGCAGCTTACCAGCATCCACCATATCCAAGATCTCCGGCAAAAGCTCTGTGATCCTCATATAACGGTAGACCTGATTCCTACTCTCACCCACCATTTTTGCTAGCTCTTCATCGGCTCGCAACTTCGTCCCATGATGGGACGAAGTTAAATCATTTCTGCTGCCCTACCTTCTCATGGCATCATATTTCATCTTATAGGCGTATGCCTTCTCACTTGGAAGCACCTCTTCTCTCTGAGCATTCGCTTCTACCATAACTATGGTTGCGGTATCATCATCCAATTCCCTGATGATTGCCGGTATCGCAATAAGTCCTGCCAGCTCCGCCGCATGCATTCTGCGGTGCCCTGAGATCATTTCATAGCCGCCCGCATCCATCGGTCTTACGATTACAGGTGTCAGTACGCCGTTTTCACGAATGCTCTCTACCAGTTCCCGCATCTTCGCATCGTCTACAACCTTATAGGGATGATCCTTAAACGGAGTGATCTCTGCCAGGCTAATCTCCATGCTGGATTCTTCATTATTGATACCCAGCAGCTCATCCACGCTCTTTAACTTGATCTTATCTGTCACTCTCTTAGCCATTTGCCAGTACCTCCCTCGTAAATTCTGCATATGCCTCTGCTGCCTTACCCCTCGGACAATGCTTGAAAATGCTGATGCCCTGTGCCGAAGGTTCCGCTGCTCTCACAGACATGGGAACCATCGTGTGAAAGATTCCGACAGTCTCACCATAGATGTCCGTCACCATTTCCGTGATCTCCCTGGCATAATTCGTCCGAAGATCCACCATCGTGAGCAGGATGCCCCTGATAATCAACTTCCGGTTCAGCCTTCTCTTTACCTTCACGATAGTTGCGATCAGCTGCTCCAAGCCCTTCATCGGCAGATATGCCGCCTGTACCGGAATGATCACTTCATCTGCTGCTGCCAGCACATTGATGGTCATCATTCCTAAGGAAAGCATACAGTCCACGACAACCCAGTCATACTGATCCTTCACGCTGTCCACGTAGTTCTTCAGGATCACTTCCCTGCTGATGACATTGACCATTTCCACTTCCAGCGCGGAAAGCTCGATATTCGCAGGAATAAAATCCACGCCTACTTCATGAGACAGTATCCCTTCGCCTGCTTCCAGCTCTTCATCATTGATGACCATGCTCATGTTATTGGCCAACGTCACCTCCAGCTCATCCGGATGATTATAGCCCAGGCTGACGGTCAGGCTCCCCTGCGGATCTGCGTCAATGAGTAGAACCTTCTTTCCTTCCTTTGCCAAACCAATACCCAAGTTCACGGCAGAGGTGGTCTTACCCCCCCCGCCTTTCTGATTTGCGATTGCGATTACTTTTCCCATATTGTCATGCCTCCTTAGAATTCTTCACGGAATGCTTCCATGTAGTCATAGACCAGCTGGATATTCACCAGTGCTCTGCCTCTGATCTTGTAAACTGCCTTGGCATCCTTTGCCAGATCCTGAAAAGTATGGAGCCCCAGTGAAAGCAGCTCAGCACCTTCCTTGTATGAAACGAACTTCTTGCCACCATCCGTGATAAGCTTTTCCAATCTTCCCAACGGTATATCTTTTCTTCCACTTGCCATGACTCATACCTCCCTTGTCGAATCGTAATATGCTGTTTCCTCAAAGTTATCTGCCAGATACTGCTCAATGATATCCACGTCGATGATCACCGTATGCCTCATCTTCAGATTGGCTTTTGCTGACTTTGCCAGCCTGAAGAATGCCTGGTACGGAAGCCGGTACAGCCCCGCACCCTCGACATAAGTCACAAAGTGTCTCGGTCTGCCCGTCAGATACCTGTCCAGATCCGGCAGTCCATGCTTCATTTCGGGTTCCTTTTTTCTTCTAGCCATTTGATTTCCTCCTTGGATTTGCTTTGGTTGTCAGTTGCAAGCACAGGCTAAAGTGATAAAAAAAAGAAGGCACCTCATCACCGGTATTTCTACCAGTAACGAAGTGCCTTCTAACACTTTCACGCAATTCAGGCTGTTCCCTGAATCTTAATCTTTAATTTTCAGCAATCCGTGGTCGCCTGACTACATTTTGACACACGCACAAACGGCTACGTCACGACCCAACACCGATGTCGTGTTCACTCCCCTCTCACTCAAAACCCCTTATTTTATCACGTTTTCGGGGCTTGTCGTCGGGAGTCATTTTTTGTCGTAAGGGACGCTTTTAAGCGTGGGAAACAACAGCACATCTCTGATCGCCGGTGAATCGGTGAGCAGCATAACCATACGGTCGATACCAAATCCGATTCCTCCCGTTGGCGGCATACCGATCTCAAGGGCGTTTAAGAAATCCTCGTCAGTGCGGTTCGCTTCCTCATCGCCCTGTGCGAGCAGTTCCTCCTGCGCCTTGAAACGCTCCCTCTGGTCAATCGGATCGTTGAGCTCGGAATAAGCATTCGCCATTTCCCATCCGTTCATAAAGAACTCGAAGCGCTCCGTATATTCCGGGTTGTCCGGCTTTTTCTTGGTCAGCGGCGAAATCTCCACCGGATGATCCATCAAAAAGGTCGGCTGAATCAGATGCTCCTCCACGAACGTCTCAAAGAACAGATTGAGAATATCACCCTTTTTGTGCCGCTCCTCAAACTCCACGCCTTTCTCCTTCGCAGCAGCTCTCGCCTCCTCGAGCGTATGAATTTCATCAAAATCAACACCGGCATACTTCTTGACCGCATCAACCATCGTGATGCGCTCAAACGGTTTGCCCAAATCCATCTCGATCCCCTTATAGACAATCTTTGTCGTTCCGAGGACATCCTGCGCTACATGGCGATACAGATTTTCTGTCAAATCCATCATGCCGTGGTAGTCGGTATATGCCTGATACAGTTCCATCAGTGTAAATTCCGGATTATGTCTTGTGTCAAGACCCTCATTGCGGAACACACGTCCGATCTCGTATACTCTCTCCAGACCGCCGACAATGAGTCTCTTTAAATAAAGCTCTAAGGAAATGCGAAGCTTTAAGTCCTCATCTAGCGCATTAAAATGCGTCTCAAACGGTCTTGCCGCAGCCCCGCCCGCATTGGATACGAGCATCGGAGTCTCCACCTCCATAAAGCCCTGACTGTCTAAATATTTGCGAATACTGCTGATGATCTTCGAACGCTTGATGAAGGTATCCTTCACCTCGTTATTCATGATCAGATCGACATATCTCTGACGATAGCGGATATCCGTGTTGGTCAGGCCGTGGAATTTCTCCGGCAGAATCTGTAAGCTCTTGGATAAGAGCGTCACCTCTGCCGCATGAATCGAAATCTCACCGGTCTTGGTCTTGAACACCTCACCCTTTAAACCTACGATGTCTCCCACATCATATTTTTTAAAGTCCGCATAAGACTCTTCCCCAACGGCATCCCGTGCCACATAGGACTGAATGTTTCCCTTTAAATCCTGAACATTGCAGAAAGACGCTTTTCCCATGACGCGCTTGGACATGATACGTCCGGCGACGGATACGGTCTTTCCTTCCATGTCTTCAAAGTGATCCTTGATGTCCTGACTGTGCGCAGTCACATCATATTTCATAATCTCAAAAGGATTTTTGCCTGCCTGCTGCAGCGCCAGGAGCTTTTCACGGCGTACCTTCAGCAGCTGATTCAGATCCTGCTCCTGTCCCTTTTGATTCTTTTGGTTATTTTGATTCTTTTGGTTATTTTGATTCTTTTGATTGCTTTGATTATTCTCTGACACTGTATTCTCTCCTAGTTTGAACGCTGAATTTCCAAAACTCTGTACTGTAATACTCCGACCGGAGTTTCCGCAGATACGACATCACCCATCTTTGCTCCAATTAAAGCTTTGCCAAGCGGCGACTCGTTGGAGATCTTACCTTTTAAGCTGTTGGCCTCGGTGGAACCGACAATCTTAAACGTCATCTCCTCGGCTTCCTCCAAATCCAAAATGGTAACCTTACAGCCGATGTTGATCTTATCAAGATCGACCTCATCCTCGACAACAACCTCTGCATTTTTGAGAATCTTCTCAAGCTCTTCGATTCTCGCCTCAATGTCTCTCTGCTCATCCTTCGCTGCATCATACTCCGCATTTTCGGATAAGTCACCCTGCTCTCTCGCTTCCTTGATTTTCTGGGCTACTTCTTTACGTTTCACGACCTTTAAGTCATGCAATTCATCCTCATATCTTTTCAGACCTTCATAGGTTAAAATATTTTTCTTCTCTGCCATTTTTAACACCTTTCTGCCGGTTTGGATGCATCCGGATGCTTACACCCGTGCACCGTCCCTGTTTCTCAATCAAAAGTCTATATGTGAACTGTAACATTATATCCTAATCTTCCCAACGATGTCAAGGCAATATACCTTGACTGTTCCATTTCATATGCGTTATATTATAAGTAAGCTCAAGGGCTTATAGAAAACCTTTGTCACTGCACTTTTCAATACAACAGATAGCGTATGAGGATAACTTAATGGGATATGTCATTTTTGTAATCATTGTCGGTCTTGTTCTGGCTGTGGGATATCTGTATTATCAGCTCAGACTGCAAAGGCATTACTACGAGTACAAGGCGGATAAAATGGATTCGCTTGAAACGAGCCTGAAGGAAGAGCAGGAGCAGCACAAGATCACGCTGAACAAGCTCAATAAGGTCGCCTACATCAACCCGATCAGTAAAATCGGAAATCTCGATTATTTTATTAACGAGGCATGCAACCAGTTCTTTGACGGAGAGAACACGCCATTCACGCTCCTTGTTTTTAACATTTCGAACATGGGAACTGTGAATAAGCTGTTTGGTCCGACCGAGGGTGATAAGGTCATCATTTACAGTGCGACCTGCCTGCGGCGGATCGGTCAGAACCAACGTTTTTTGTATGCGCATCTGTATTCCAACCTATTCGGTGCGCTGCTGCGGACGAATGACCGCGATGCCATTATTGCACTTACGCAGGAAATTACGGCAGCCCTTCAGGGATACAATGACAGCTTCGCTCTTGAACCGTCCTTCGGTATTTGCGAGATTACGGATATTGAAGTGCCGGTTCTGGATTTGATCAATCAGGCGATGCTGGCCCAGAACCTAAACAAGAACAAAAAAGAGTGCAACTACAATTTCTACACGAAAGAGCTGAATAAAAACTTTACGGAAAACAAGGGCATGAGTCAGGAGATGGAGCAGGCGATGGAGCAGCACAAGTTCCTCATGTACTTACAGCCTATGGTAGACCTCAGAACCTTTAAGATCAGCAGTGCGGAGGCGCTTGTCCGTTGGGATCATCCGGAAAAAGGAATTCTTTCCCCGTATGCCTTCCTTCCTCTGTTTGAAGGAACCTCCGTCATCGAAAAGCTGGATTACTACATGTGGGAGGAATGCTGTAAGACCATTCGGCGTTGGATCGACAATAAAATTGAACCGACCCCGATCTCGATGAATATTTCTCCGATTCACTTTCAGAGCCTGAAATTTATCACTCAGCTCAACACGCTGACCGAGCACTACCTGATTGACAAAAATCTGCTCATACTGGAGCTGCCGGAGCGTGGAATTGCCAGCGGCTCCGCAGAGGTCATCAACATTATAAAGACCTTACACGAAAACGGCTATATTCTTTCCATCGACAACTTCGGAAGTATGTACTCACCGCTGAATCTGATGCGCGACCTTCCGATTGCTAGCATCAAGATTGACCGTTCGTTCCTCAATAAAAACACGACCTCGGATGAAGGTCTGACCATTCTCCGCTATCTGATTGCAATGGCAAAGGAGGTGGATTTGTCCGTTCATGTCGAGGGTGTGGAGACGGAGGAACAGGCAAACTTCTTAGCGGAGATCGGTGCCGATGTGGCACAGGGATATTTCTTTTCAAAGCCGATTGACCTTCGTGAATTTGACGCTTTGAATAAGACGATGATTAACTCCGTATACAAGTCGGATGAATATTATCCGACCTTTGAGGATTTGGAGAAGGATTTGGATTTGATTGACTATCTGCTCAAACAAGCATAAAAAAATTATCATCCTTTCGTTAGGGCGGAGATTCTGTCACAACGAAAGGATGTTTTTTGATTTCATTTAACAACCTTGCATTGTGTTAAATTACAAATTCTCATATATATAATGTGTAATATTTATTTTTCGGATATTTTTTGTTATTTTCCAAATTTTTTAAAGAAATATTTCAATATAAATTTAATTTTATGTTGTAATATTTTACTTTTGAGTTTATTATATATTGTAGATGGTAATTTCGTTATTATTAATTCATGTCATCCGTGACATTCAAACAAAAAACGGCACAGGTATGCCGACGAAAAGAGGAAAAGTTATCAAACACTTATTAAATACACAACAATTTAAAGTAATGCAAATATTCTGGACGACCGATAAAGAGTACCTCACCCTGCGGGAAGTTCATGAGCTCTGTCCTATTATGGATATGAAAACAATCGATAAGCAGATTAACTATGCGCTGGAGCAGGGTATGTTAAAGTGTGCCAAGCTTCTTACGCCTGCGGACGGTGAGGCTGAGCTTGCCTATAAGTATCGCATAACGGAGCAGGAATACTGGGACAGTCCTGCTGTGCAAAAGCGTCTCCGCATGCGCTCTAATTTTGTCGTGTTCCTTGAAACGATCCGGGAGTATTTCGTTGACTTCTGGGCGGGAAAAGCTTTTTGATGCATACAGGATGTATCATTCTTTTGTGATACTTTCATTTTTTGACGGTTTCCATTTTTTGTCCTTTTCATTTTGTTACGGCTGTAAAAAAGAGCCGGTCTGAGAATTCTGTTGAATCCTTCAAACCGGCTCTGATTTTCTTATGCTTTCTATCAAGGCATCGTTTCTTTTATGATGCTTTTTTTCGCATCAATTCTTTTACGTCTGCGCTTAGCTTCTCTTTACATTGAAAGCTGCCATTCCCGGATATACAGCGCTGTCGCCAAGCTGTTCTTCGATGCGCAGTAACTGGTTGTACTTTGCAACACGCTCTGAACGGCTCGGTGCACCGGTCTTGATCTGGCATGTATTGAGTGCAACTGCAAGGTCAGCGATTGTCGTATCTGCTGTCTCACCGGAACGGTGTGAAGAAATTGCAGTGTAACCGGTCTTGTGTGCCATCTTGATTGCCTCAAGCGTCTCAGATACGGAACCGATCTGGTTGAGCTTAATGAGAATTGCATTTCCTGCGCCGAGTTCGATACCCTTTGCAAGTCTCTCTGTATTCGTTACGAAAAGATCATCGCCTACAAGCTGAACCTTGTCACCAAGTCTTGCGGTAAGCTTCTGCCAGCCTTCCCAGTCTTCCTCATCAAGACCATCCTCGATGGAGATGATCGGATACTTTTCGCAAAGAGCTGCCCAGTGCTCAATCAGCTCGTCAGATGTATACTCTGTTCCTGCCTTCGGAAGCTTGTAGAAACCTTTTCCTTTTTCGCTCTTCCACTCGCTGGATGCGGCGTCCATAGCAATCATGAAATCCTTGCCCGGCTCATATCCTGCCTTCTTAACTGCCTCTAAAATTGTCTCGATCGTCTCCTCATCGCTGGAAAGGTTCGGTGCAAAACCACCCTCATCACCAACGGATGTAGCCAGACCCTTTGCCTTTAAAATAGATGCAAGTGCATGGAACACTTCCGCACACCAGCGAAGAGCTTCCTTAAAGGTAGGAGCGCCGACCGGCATAATCATAAATTCCTGTGTATCAACTGTGTTGGTAGCGTGTGCACCACCGTTTAAGATGTTCATCATCGGAACCGGAAGACGGTTGCCTGAGATGCCGCCTAAGAATCTGTAAAGCGGAATATCCATAGCGATCGATGCTGCTCTTGCTGCTGCGATGGAAACAGCCAGAATTGCGTTGGCACCGAGCTTAGACTTGTCCTTTGTTCCGTCAGCCTCGATCATTGCCTTGTCAATCGCATAAATGTCAGATGCGTCCATTCCGGTAATTGTGTCATTGATAATAGTATTGATATTTTCAACTGCCTTGGTAACACCCTTGCCCAAATATCTTGCCTTGTCGCCATCTCTAAGCTCAAGTGCTTCAAATTCTCCGGTAGAAGCTCCGCTTGGTGCGGTTCCGCGTCCGACAGTTCCGTCAATCAGAACTACCTCAGCCTCTACTGTAGGATTTCCACGGGAATCCATGATTTCCCTTCCGATTACTTTTTCGATTTCCAAATAATTCATCGTACCTATCTCCTTTTCTTTTTCGAAATTCACCGCCGGAAAATTGGCAAAGCCTTCCAACGGAAAGACAACTAAATTATACCAAACTTTTTGTGTCATATCAAGCCACTGTCTGGAATTAAACACTGTCCGGAATTAAAAAATCTTATTGATAGCGGATACTTTTTGTCAAAGAGTGCATTTTTTTTGCAGTCGTGATATGATAAGTAAGGAAATTCGGATTATACTGGTACGAGTCATGTATTGCAGGCAGAAAGGTTGATTGTATCATGTTAAGACTATATTATGTGGTAATCATTTCATCTCCGTTTATCATTTTTTATATATGCAAAGCTGCGTATATCGAACGCCATGACGAGAGATTCTCGGAGGCACAGCGGTATAAGACCGCCAGACATATGGTCATCCTCATGAAATATTTCGGAAGGATTCATACCAGTGTTTACGGAGTCGAAAATCTGCCCTCGGACGGCGGCTATGTCATGTACTCCAATCATCAGGGCAAATACGATGCTCTGGGAATTATTGCCGCCCATTTCAAGCCTTGTACGGTATTGATCGACGATAAGCGCGCTGATCTGCCTCTGACAAAGGAGTTCGT
This sequence comes from Lachnospiraceae bacterium, assembly GCA_017476765.1. Lineage (GTDB taxonomy): Bacteria > Bacillota > Clostridia > Lachnospirales > Lachnospiraceae > JAFUZE01. Next base: position 13,138 of record JAFUZE010000149.1, on the reverse strand, counting down.
ACGTCTGCTGAAGGGAAGCCGGCTGGATAAGACGCAGCCGCGCAGTCAGGTACACACCATTCACAAAATCATCGCGGAGGTAAAGCAGGGGCGTAGATATTTGATTTTTCCGGAGGGCGGCTATGACAATAACAAAAACAATGTCCGGGAATTTCTGCCGGGAGCTTTCAAATGTGCGATACGTGCCCAAAGTCCCATCGTTCCGGTCGTGCTGATCGATTCATACAAACCTTTTGGAGTCAATTCCTTAAGACGCGTCCGGACGCAGGTACATTTTTTGGCGCCGCTCTACTATGAGGATTATAAGGAGATGTCTTCCTCACAGATTGCAAAGCTGATCCGTGACCGTATTACGGCAGTCATTGAATCTGCGGTCAGCTCCACCGCCGCCCATGCATAATGCAGTACCTTCCAGCATGCCACTCATTAAAACAAGGTGCTCTTACCAACAGAGCACCTCATGTCCGTTTTCGGTGACAAGCACCATAATTTCCCATTGTGCGGAAGGAAGTCCGTCCTCCGTGTATACCTCCCAGTCGTTTTTGGAATCGATATATATGTCCGGCTTGCCCATGTTGACCATCGGTTCAATCGTAAAAATCATGCCCGGTACTAAGAGCATTTCCTCCCCCCGTCTGGAATTGTAGCCGACCCACGGCTCCTCGTGAAACTCCAGACCGACTCCGTGCCCGCCGATTTCGCGCACTACCGTATAGCCGTTTGCAAACGCATGATCATGTACCGCCTGGCCCATATCACCAAGAAAGCCCCACGGCTTTACCTCTGCAAGCCCTGCCTCGACACACTCCTTCGTGACGCGCACAAGCCTCTTCTTATCCTCCGAGATCTCCCCGATACAGAACATGCGGGATGAATCCGAGAAATAGCCGTTTAAGATCGTCGAGCAATCCACATTGACGATATCACCGGACTTTAAGATGACGTCCTCAGACGGAAAGCCGTGGCACACCTGATCGTTTACAGACGTGCACACACTGTAAGGATATCCCTCATAATTGAGCGGTGCCGGAATACCTCCCATATCCGTCGTCATGTCATAGACAATCTTATCGATCTGCGCCGTGTTCATGCCTTCGCAGATGTTTTTTTCAATATAGTCCAGAACTGCTATGTTGATCTTGCAGCTCTCCTTGATTTTCTCGATCTGCTCCGCATTTTTGATCAGATCGTGGGTCGGGACAATGTGCCCCTGTGCGGCTGCCCTCGCAATTCTGGCATCAAAGTCGGCATGGCAGACCTTATACTTTTTCCCGCTTTTGCACCAACAAGGGTCGTTTCTTCCGATTTTTTTCTGCATCATCCTAATCTTCCTCTTTCCTTCAAACAGTCTTTTTTTATTATACTCACTTTTTCTCCATCCCTCAAGCAAAAAGAAACAGCATCTGCCACGCTGACGGCAAATGCTGCTTATCCCTGTTCTTGTTCATTAAGCTACCACGCACATCTGTGATAAAGCTCTTCCTTCCGAAAAAACCTTTGCATAGACTCTGCTGCACTTTTGCAATTTTTCAAACAATTTGACCGTTTCCTGCTCGTTGTCGTAGACCTTCCAAATGCCGCAGCATTTACAATTCTGTCCTTTATGCTTAATAAAGCCGATCACATCCTGAATCGGATATCCCAAAAACACACCGATTTCATGCGGAAAGCCGTCACATTCGGCCAGACGCTTTTCAAGCTGCCTAATGCAATAGGCGATGCCCTCGGTATGATACCCGAACCGGCGAAGGAGCTTCTGTACCTCCTCCTTTTGAAGATCCCGCTCCAAAAAGGATTTGCGGTACACATAAATCAGCGCAAAATCCTCCTTTTTGAGAAGAAGCTCGACATAGACGCCCTTTCCGTTCAGTACACGGTTGAGCCGCCTGATCTCTTTATTCAGCATTTCTTCTGAGGAAACCCGACAGCTGAAAAGATTCGCCGTCTTTAAGCCTGCCAGAGTCGGTGCGCATTGCTCAATCAATCCCGTTTCTAACATAGCGCTCCCCTTTTTGCTCCAATCAGTATCCCATGCTGCATCAGATCGCTGCCAACTGCTTGCCAAGCTCCTCACATTCGCTTAGCGCATCTGCATCCGGAGCATCCTGACAGATCAGTCCCTCACCGTTTAATACGGTTGCGCCTGCGCCGCTCATGCGCTCTGTCCAATCGCGCATCCACTGACCGTCACCCCATCCGTAAGAGCCGAACAGAGCAATCGTCTTGCCCGCCGCAAAGCCTTCTACGTCACACACAAACGGCTCCATCTCGGTTTCCTCGAGCACCTCTGCGCCCATAGCCGGACAGCCGAGTGCAAATCCGGCTGCATTCTTTAACTCATCGATGGAAGCGCCGGAAACATCCACAACTACGGCTTCCTTGCCTGCTGCCGTGATACCTCTTCCTACTGCCTCCGCCATTGCGAGTGTGTTTCCCGACTGTGACCAATATACAACATAGATTTTATCCATTTGAAATCCTTCCTTTCTGTCTTTTCTTTTATTATATGTTAGATGTGTCTAACTAGAGTAGAGTATATCTAACTACCGTTATAAAGTCAATGCCGGATTATGAAAAAAATTCTCAAAAACATCCAAGGAACTGCCCGGGCGTTACCGCTGCAGTCCTGACATTGGTTCCCGTACAGCGAAAAATTATTCACATCAATCAGCCATTGAAAAACGAGGGCACCTGTGCCCTCGTTTTTCATCAGTATGTCAAATTTCAGTGAGAAGATTTTCCATGCTCTTTAAGCTGATAAAAAGCGTCGAGGTGTTATGCAGCAGTGCCGACGTTGTCGGGCTGAGCACGCCCACAATTCCAAGCAGAATCAGCGAGGTGTTAAAGCCGACGATGAAGCGGTAATTATGATGAATCCGTTCCATCAGCGCATTGCTGATTTCCTTTAAGGTCACGATCTGGTATAAATCATCCGGTCCGACCATAATGTCGGCGATCTCTCTCGCAAGCTGCGCTCCGTCACTGATGGCGATGCCAACATCCGCTGCGGACAGCGCAGGGGAATCATTGATGCCGTCCCCGATCATAACAACCTTTCTTCCCTGCTTCTTTTCCTGCTCGACAAATTTTGCCTTCTCCTCAGGCAGTACCTCCGCATAGTATTCATCCACTCCTGCCCTATCAGCAATCACGCCCGCCGTCCTCCGGCTGTCTCCGGTCATCATGACGACCTTGTCGATTCCCGCTTCCCGAATGGCGGAAACGACCATAGGCGCCTCCTCACGAATCGGGTCCTCAATGCAGATTACCGCCTCGAGCACATAATCGATGGCGAGATACAGGTGGGAATATCTCTCCGGAAGCGCATCAAATTTCTCCTGCATGCCGTCCGGGATGAAGCAGTGTTCATCCTCAAACACGAAGTGCCGGCTCCCGATCACGGCTTTTCTGTTGCCGATCGTTGTGGAAATTCCATGTGCAACAATATATTCGACCTTAGAGTGCAGCTCCTCGTGCTCCAGTCCCTTCTCCCTTGCCGCCTCCACAACAGCCTTTGCCATCGAGTGCGGGAAATGCTCCTCCATACACGCCGCAATGCGCAAAAGCTCATCCGGCTCCTGTCCGTTAAAGGAAATGACATCGACGACCGTCGGCTGCGCTTTTGTAAGGGTTCCGGTCTTATCAAATACGATCGTATCCGCCTGTGCCAGCGCCTCAAGATATTTTCCGCCCTTGACCGTCACATGGTAAAGGCTCGCCTCGCGGATGGCGGACAGCACGGAAATCGGCATGGCAAGCTTGAGCGCACACGAAAAATCTACCATGAGAACGGAGACCGCCTTCGTCACATTGCCGCTGATCAGTCCCGTCAGGGCAGCGCCTGTGAGCGTATACGGGACAAGCCGGTCTGCCAGATGCTCCGCCCTTCCTTCCAGAGAGGATTTGAGCTTCTCCGACTCCTCGATCATTGCGACGATCTGCTCAAACTTGCTTGAGCCGTTACCTGCCTTGACCCGAAGCGTCAGCTCCCCTTCCTCGAGAACGGTTCCCGCATAGACATAACCGTCCACCGCTTTTCGCACCGGTACTGCTTCCCCGGTCAGAGATGCCTGATTGACCATCGCCTCACCGCTTGTCACTACACCGTCGAACGGAATGAGATTTCCCATATGTACGACGACCTCATCCTCCTTCTGTATGTCTGATACCGGAACTAACACTTCCTTTCCGTCCTTTAACAACCAGACCTTCTCTACCTGCAGGGACATGCTTCTCGCCAGATCCTCGACCGATTTTTTGTGCGTCCACTCTTCGAGAATCTCCCCGATGCCGAGGAGGAACATGATGGAGCCTGCGGTGTTGTAATCAGACCGCAGCACGGAAACGCCGATTGCGGCTGCATCGAGCACCGGAACCTCGATTTTGCCCTTGCCCAGACACCGGAGTCCTTCCCATACATACCGAAGTGCCTTGACTGTCGTAACTGCCGTCCGGAATGAATACGGCAGCACCCATCTGCTTCCGAACCGCATGATGATGCGGCTGACGAGCTTTTCCCAGTACAGCGCATTTAATTCCCTTCCTGAATTTTCCAAAAAGACCTCCGGAACGTGCACATCCTCATAGCAAAACTCTGCAAGCGACGCAATCAGCCGTTCCCTTCTTCCGATATAGGTGATCGTCGCATCCGCCGTGCGTTCCCGCACCTTGACAGAGGTCACAAAGCTCAGATTGTCCAGATAATATTGCAGCGTATCTGCCTGTTCAAAGGACATCCCGGACTGCATGACGTGAATCCGCATACGCCCTCTGATTTCATGCTTAATGATAAATTTCATATCTGTCTTTTCCCTTCCCTCTCGCCGGTACACCGGGTTATCGTAAATCAGAATGGAAAAAAAGCACCTGAATGAATTACAGGTGCCTATCCCATTTATTGATTGTAATTATTCGCTCTCTTTTTCTTCCTCTCCGATGACAAGCTCCTCTGCCGCCCTGTCCTCATTGATCTGCTTTGCCTGCGCATAAATATCCTCTGCGTTTTCCTGAATGTTCGTCGCGGTCTTCATGACACAGGATTTTGCCCGAAGAACCGCTGCAGTCACGTTCGTGTACACCTTTTTGGCATCCTTGCTCGACAAGATCTTGATTCCTGCAGTTCCGAACAGCACGCCTGCTGCAAAAATCCCCGTTTTCTTTGCATTAAAGTTGCTCCAATTCCACATAGAAAGTACCTCCCACTACATATTTATCCTTCGTTTTCCCTTTTTATTCCAAAGAATTCGAATGGATAGGTTTAACCTTCATTATATAGAATTCTTTCTCATTTGTCCAGTTTTTTATCGGGTTTTGTTGCTCCATCTGCCTGCCGATTTATTGCTCCGATTTACTGCTCCATCTGCCTGCCGAGGAAGGCTGCCGCAGACTGCACAAGCTTCTTCTCCACCTCACCCATCTTATTTTTGTCATCCATATCGACTATGATGACCGCACCGATTACGTCCCCCTCGCAGATGATCGGGCTGACTGCCTGCTGCTTAAACTCCTCCTTCTGCTCATCGACGACGGGCACCATTTTCTTGTCCGCATCGGTGACAACGAACGTCTCACGGTTCGTCATCTTCTCATCAAGCTCCTTGCTGATCGACTTGCCGAGCATGCTCTTGCTTCCGCCCGCAGTCGCAATGATCTGATCGCGGTCGGCAATAAATGCGGTCTTGGCGGAGACACTGGCAAGGCTCTCCGCATACTGCTTTGCAAATGTGGTCATCTCACCGATCGGGGAATATTTTTTCAGGATGATCTGTCCTTCCCTGTCCGTAAAAATTTCAAGTGGGTCTGCCTCCCGAATCCGAAGGGTGCGGCGGATTTCCTTCGGAATCACGACACGCCCCAGATCATCTATTCTTCTAACTATACCTGTTGCTTTCATGTTAGCTCCTTTCCTGAAAGGAGGTTTGTCCTCCATCGTTTTTTGTTATTTTCGGATGGAGTTAGTATGTGGAAATACTGGTGAAATATGCATGGGCGCAGACAGGTTTGACAGGGCAAAGCTTTGTCCTTATACTGAAATTACATGGTTGGGTGTATCTGCCTGCATTTTATGAATTTTATTTTCAGGCAGCGCAGCAACAGAACCTATAGCAAAGTATATACTACTGCCCGAAGGCACCATTTAAGGAGGAAACATGTACCAAAACTATATTTTTGATCTTTACGGAACTTTAGTCGATACGCATACGAACGAAAACAAATCCTATCTGCATCAGAAGCTCGCCGCCATGTACGCTTCCTACGGAGCCTTCTACACACCGAAGGAATGGAAATCGGAATATCAGCGGCTGTGCCGCGAAAAAAAGGCCGCCCGTGAAAATCCTCATTTTGAGATTGAGCTGACGGAAGTGTTTGCCGAGCTCTTTACAAACAAGGGCATACAGGTTTCAAAAGACACGGTGCTTGCGGTCGCAAACATGTTCCGCGTTGTTTCCCGGGATTATTTAAAGCTTTATGATTTTGTACTGCCCTTCTTCGGACATTTAAAGAAAAAAGGGAAGGGTATCTATCTGCTCAGCAATGCGCAGACGTGCTTCACCGTACCGGAAATAAAGGCCTTGAAGCTCTACGACCTGTTCGACGGCATCGTCATCTCCTCCGAGGTCGGCGTGTGCAAGCCGGACACACGAATCATGGACGAGCTCATCACCAAATATCATCTGGACAAAAGCCGCTGTATCATGATCGGAAATGACCGCACATCAGACATTCGGATTGCAATAGACTCCGGCCTGGACAGTCTGTATATGCACAGCAACATCTCACCCCAAATCACGGAAGAGTATGAGCAGACGAAAGCGACGTATGAAGTACTGGACGGTGACTTTTCGCGCATCGAACAGCTCATACTTTTATAGTATTGTTTTTCTGTCTGGCACAAACATGTATATTTTTCCAATCGTTTTGTCATACTAATGAGCACACAGATAATTGCGAAACTCCGAAAGACCCGGTCGAACCGGATTTCGCAATCATCCTGCTTACCACAAAATGAAAGGGGAATCGCCATATGATCATTAACGAAAAACAAAAGGAGCTGGTTCAGGATCTGCAGTCTCAGGAGGAATTATGCATCGAAAAGTACAAGCATTATAAAGCTATGGCAAGAGATGAGGAGCTGCAGAAGCTGTTCGGCTCCATTCAGGAGAACGAGCAGGAGCATTACGACTGCTTATCGCAGGTTTTAAACGGAGAGTGTCCGGATATCGACACAAAGGACAGAGCAGGTATGCTCTACAATCCGACTCCCTCCTACACGGGTAATTTCAAACAGGAGGACAAGGATTTTGACAAATTCCTCTGTACGGACTGCATCGCAACCGAGAAATATGTCTCGACGGTCTACAACGATGATCTGTTCCAGTTCGAGGATCCTCATCTCCGCCGACTGTTCGGCAGCATCCAGACGGAAGAGCAAAACCATGCAGAAATGATTTACAAATACAAAGCGGTCAATCAGATGAACTGACCGGCGAAACACGGGAAACCGCAGCCCTCTTCGAAACCTTCCGACATTCGCAGAAGGCACCGGGCAAAATGACATCTGACTTGAAAAAAGAGACGATGCAACGCTGATCTGCCGCATCGTCTCTTTATTGTTTCACTTTATTGTTTCACTCCGCCAGGTTACTTCGTTGTTTCAGTTTACTGCGTTTTTACCGTTTCTCTTCATCCGGCTTTACCTTTGTCTTTCTCATTTCTTTCTCAGACAATTCTGCGGACGGCAAGAATGGTTCGATAGGTTGCCGTTCCGTATTTGATGCCGGTTGCCTCCGTGCTCGCATGAACGATCTGACCGTTTCCGATATAGATTGCGACGTGTCCCGCATAACAGATAATGTCGCCGGGCTGCGCCTCCGCATAGCTGACCCCACGCCCCGCACTTCTCTGGCTGGTCGAATCGCGCGGAATCGAGATACCGAAATGTGCATAGACACTCATCGTAAACCCGGAACAGTCGGTTCCGCTTGTCAGGCTGGTTCCCCCGAATTTATATGGATTCCCGACAAACTGTGTCGCATAGCTGGCAATCTGCTGCCCAAGGGAAGAATTGCCGGTATCTTTTTTTCCTGTGTCAGAGGAAGAATCCTGACTCCCGGAATCAGAGCCCTGCGCAGCATTGTCAGTATTATCCGAAGCATCCTCGGTTGTCCCCTCCGCATCCGCTGCGGCACCGTCCGTATTCTGTCCGTCGCCATTCTGCTTGTCCGCATTATCCGTCTGTCCGCCGCTGTCCTGCTTGTCTGCATCGTCCGTCTGTCCGTCTGCCGAAGTACCATTATTGGCTTCGGGCGTTTCCGAAGTGCTGTCGGTATTCGCTTTTGCCGCTTCCTGCTGTTTTTTCGCCTCTGCCTCTTTTTTCGCCTGTGCTTCCTGCTGGCGCTTCTCCTCCTCCAGCCGGCGAAGCTGCTGTGTCTGTCTGGTCAGTTCCTTTTTGTACTGCTCTGCCTGCGCCCTCGCACTTGCCAGCTGCGCATCAAAATTGCTGACCGTCGCCCGTTTTTCCTCAATCATCCTCTCGAGAGATTCCTGCTCCTGTTCCAGCTCATAGTTGGCGGACAACAGCTCTGCCTCTTCCTCCTCAAGGTTTTCCTTCTTTTCCTTCGTATCTTCCTTCTTCTGCGTGTAGGTATCCAGAAGCTCACGGTCATAGGAATACAGCTTTTCCACATAATCTGCCTTGTTGAGCATATCGGAAATGCTTTTGGATTCCAAAAAGATTTTCAAATAAGCATTGTCACCCTGCTCGTACATAAAGCGGATGCGCTGTCTCATCGCCTCATACTGGCTCTGCTCCTCCGCCTTCGCCTGCTCGAGCTCCGTCTTTGCCTTAACGACCTGCTCTTCCTTCGCCACGATCTCATCCTTGCAGATGCTGATACTGGTCAAAACGTCCACCAGCACGGTGTCCATCTGCTCGATCTCCTCCTTCAGCTCCTCCTGCCGGGATGTAATCTGCTCGATCTGGTTGTTGACGCTGCTTAAGCTATTCTCCGTCTGCTTTTTTTGACTGCTCACATCCGAAATCGTTGTCGCACTCACATCCGCTGTCAGTTGAAACAACATAACGACCGTCAGCACAAAGGGTAACCATCTTTTGTACATACAATCTCCTTTTATACATATCTGCTTTTCGTCATCCGAAAAACTCTATATCTGCTCTGCCTATTTCTATTTCTCGGTGATAACCGTTACCACCGTAGTAAGGTATTCATCTACCTTTTTCTCCAGAACGTAATCATAATAATCCTCGTCACTGACATTTGCAAACAGATCCTCCACGGATTGTCCGGCATTTTCCGCCTCTTCCTCCTTCAGATCGATCAGCTCCTTCTGGGAAATCACAATGTTTTCCTTTTTGGCAATTGCATAGGTCGCAAGTATTTCCTTTGCGGAGCTGGTTGCCGATTCCACAGCAAACTCCTCAAACTCCTCCGGAGTCATCTGCATATACTGCTCGATAAAATCGTTAAGTTCCATCCCATACTGATCTGCATAGCTCTGCGCATTGGCATACACCCGTGCCTTCGAACGCTCCACCAGCTCCTCCGGCGGATCCTTTACCTCGCACACATCATATACCACACGCCAAATAGCGTTTCTTTTCTCCGCCTCATTCTGCTGCTCCTGCTGATTCTCCAGATACTCCTTTACATTCTGCCTGTAGTCGGCAATGTTGTCAAAGCTGAAGCCCCAGTCATACAATTTTGCCATCAGCTCATCGTCAAACTCCGGAATAATCTGCTTGGACGCATCACAGATCGCATTGATCGTGACGGTAAACACAACATCCGCTCCTGCCAGCTCCTCAGACTGATACTCCTCCGGGAACGTCAAATTCAAATCGACCGTCTCCCCGACCTTCTTGCCGATCAGTCCATCCTCAAAGCCCGGGATAAACGAGCCCGAACCGATCTCAAGATAGCTGCCGGAAGCGGTACCGCCGTCAAATGCGACACCGTCCTTTTTGCCTACATAATCAATGTTGACCATATCACCGGTTTGTACAGTATCCCTGTCCGTAATCTCCTCGTAGGAATACAGGTTGTAGCTGTTTATATAATAGCTGAGCTCTGTCTCCATCTGGTTCTCAATATCCGTTTCCGAAACGGTCGCAAGCTCGACCTCCGCCGTCAAATTGGAGTAATCCCCGAGTGTTACATAGTCATCGGGATCGACGGACGACGTAACTGCCGGTTTTTCGCCGCATCCGCTGAGCATCACTGCCATCGCAAGCACAGCGATCCTAGATATCATCTTTTTTTTCATAAGCTTAATCTTGTCCTTCCTTGTTTCGTCCCTCTTCCGCTCTGTGCATCTGTGTCATAAATACACAGAATAAGAAAGCCATATAGTCTTAGTATAACATAATCATTGCCAAGTAGGAAGAGAAAATATTGGTTTTAAAGTAGTTGGAAATGTGAAATTTAAATTATCATTTTTCAAGTCATTTAGGAGTGAATCGTAATAGTTGCGCTTTGCGCAAAAGTTTGCTACAATATTGTGCGTAATCATATTTCAGGAGGAAAGCCATGAGCACAGGAGCTATTGTAATGTTAGTCATTCTGGTCGTGCTGATTATCGGCATCGGCGTTCTGTATTTCTTAGGCAGAAGGGCACAGAAGCGCCAGGAGGAACAGCAGGAGCAGATCAACGCAAACAAACAGACGGTATCGATGTTGATTATTGATAAAAAGATGATGAAGCTGAAGGATTCCGGTCTGCCCCAGATGGTGATTGACCAGACCCCGAAGCTTATGCGCGGAGCGAAGCTTCCGATCGTCAAGGCGAAGATCGGACCGCAGATCATGACTCTCGTGTGCGACGCCAAAATCTTTGACAAGGTTCCGGTCAAAAAGGAGGTCAAGGCATCGGTCAGCGGTATTTACATTACCGACGTGAGAGGCTATCGCGGTTCGAAAATCGTAGAACCCGAAAAGAAGAGCTTCTTTAAACGCACGATGGATAAGGTCAGGGAAAAGGCCGGTGCAAAGCCGCTGTAATCATTCGTTTTGAAAGGGTGAACGAGAGCTTCTCATTCACCCTTTTATTCATGTGCGTTTTCTTTTCTCAAAGGATTCGGATGCCGATCTGCATCTGACAATCCACCAGATGACTGTGCCCTGCGATCATCACGTAGTTCACACCAAGTGCGAAGCCGTCCTTCTCCTCTTTTTTTACATAAAATTCGTTTGTCCGCATGCTGAGCGGTATTTTTCCAAACGGCGTGCAGTACTCCGTCTGATGCGTCCCGCCCGGCTCAAAATACATCTCGCTGGAGAAGGAGCCTTTCTTGGTGACCTTCATAAATCCATCCGCAAATTTCAGACGGTTTTTGATCATCTCGGAGGAATCGGGAACCTTTTCCTCATATATCACATAATGGTGAGAGCCCTTTTGAAAGTACTTGCCGTCAAACTCAAGCTTCATCTCATCTCTCTGCCCATCCTGCATCTGTATCGAATGTATTGTAATCTTTGCTTTCCTATTCATTCTGTTCCTCAATATTGATTGTCTTGGCTGACAAAATGCCGTACCTGATAATAGAGTTGGCAAAATTCTTAAATTTATCCGCATCGTCGCTGACAAAAAACTGGTACTGGTTTGTGCCCAGATCGATTTTTTCTTCATTCAAAAGATTCCGTTCCTCCAGCTGCCGTTTCAGCGCCCTCGCTGTCTCATAGGCAGGATTGACAAGCGTCACGCCGTCTCCCATAATCCGTCCGATTGTCTTGCGAATGAGAGGATAGTGGGTACAGCCGAGAATGAGCGTATCAATCCCCACATCAATCAGCTCCGAAAGATAGCGCATGGCGATCTCATCCGTGACCGGATCCTCCAAAAGTCCTTCCTCCACCAAAGGCACAAACAGAGGGCACGCCTTGCCAAGCACGGTCGCCTGCGGGTTCTTCTGCTTTATGTAATCCGAATAGCTGTTGCTGTCAATCGTCGCCTGCGTGGCAATGACACCGATTTTTCCGTTCTTTGTCACCTCCGCCGCCACCTTTGCCCCCGGCTTTACGACACCGATCATCGGCAGATGAATCTCCTTCTCGATTTCGTCAAGTGCATATGCGCTCGCAGTATTGCAGGCAACAACGATCGTCTTTACTTCCTTTGTCAACAGGAAACGAGCAATTTGCCTGGAATAACGTGTCACCGTATCCTTGGATTTATTGCCGTACGGCACGCGCGCCGTATCTCCGAAGTACACGATGCGCTCATTCGGAAGCTGCCGCATGATCTCCCTCGCAACGGTCAGCCCTCCGACACCTGAATCAAACACGCCGATCGGCGCATTCTTTCTAATCCCATCCATCTATAATCTCCTTTAGGCACTCATAGCTAAGACAGGTCACTTTGATCTCTCTTTTGCGCAAATCCTCAAGGCTCATGATCTGTGCCGGTTCATAGGTCTGCCCGCATGCATTCCTGCGATTGCCGAAGCTTTCCTCCACGAACATATACTTGGGAAACATAGCGCCAAAGACGAACAGTGACAGGGAAAACAGTCCGATCCATCCATAGCTAATACATTCTATCCAGTCCTTTTTTTGTTGCTTCATAACAAACCTCATTTCCGCTTTTTAAAAGCTTTTTGTATTTATGAGGTTTGCCGTTTTTTTTTTCTTTATTCAAGGTGAAGCTGCTTCATGATTGTTTTTTCCTGATTGTGGATATGGAGCGTCACCGCCGCCACCGCTTTTTCCTTGTCGCGGCTTTTCAGCCCGTCCAGAATCATCTGATGCTCCTCAACGAGCAGCCCGTGATAATTGTCATCCTTGATGTATTCCAGACGATAGCGGTACATCTGCTCCGACAGATTGTTGACGAGCTGCACAAGCCGGTCGTTTCCCGACGCCTTCACGATGCAGTCGTGGAGCGCCACATCCGCCTGCGCAATCTTTGTCGAATCCTTCGTCGCTGTCGCACGCTCAAACTCGGCGCACGCCTCCTCAAGCTTCCTGATATCCTCGTCCGTCATGCGCTCACATGCGAGCTGCACCGCCAGAGCATCGAGAGCCACTCGGACCTCCAGCACATCCTTTAAATTCTTTTGCGTAATCTGTGCCACACGTGCACCCTTCCTCGGCACCATCGTGACAAGTCCTTCCAGCTCCAG
>JAFUZE010000148.1 GCA_017476765.1 Lachnospiraceae bacterium | reverse complement strand
ATCAATGCTGATGATATCGCCCTCCTCAATGAGCGCAATCGGTCCGCCGACTGCAGCCTCCGGTGACACATGTCCGATCGAAGCTCCGCGGCTCGCACCGGAAAAACGACCGTCTGTTATGAGCGCAACACTCGAACCGAGTCCCATTCCTGCGATGGCAGAGGTAGGGTTTAGCATCTCACGCATGCCCGGTCCGCCCTTCGGTCCCTCATAGCGGATGACGACGACATCGCCTGCTACAATCTTGCCGGACTTGATCGCCGCAATCGCATCCTCCTCACAGTCGAACACTCTCGCCGGACCTTCGTGCACCAGCATCTCCTCCGCAACTGCGGAACGCTTCACAACACCGCTGTCCGGTGCGATATTTCCGCGCAGAACCGCAATGCCTCCGACTTCGGAGTACGGATTGTCGATCGGACGGATGATGTCCGGATTTTTGTTGATGCAGCCCGCAATATTCTCCTTCACCGTCTTGCCGGTAACCGTAATCAGATCGGTGTATAACAGATTCTTTTTATCCAGCTCATTCATCACTGCATAGACGCCGCCTGCCTCGTTCAGATCCTCCATGTAGGTGCGTCCCGCCGGAGCCAGATGACAGAGATTCGGTGTCTTTGCGCTGATCTCATTTGCAATATCCAGATTCAGGTCAACGCCTGCTTCATTCGCGATTGCCGGCAGGTGCAGCATCGAATTGGTCGAGCAGCCAAGTGCCATATCGACGGTCATCGCATTTAAGAATGCTTTCTCCGTCATGATATCTCTCGGCTTAATGTCCTTCTTCACAAGCTCCATAATCTGCATGCCCGCATGCTTTGCCAGACGAATGCGCTCGGAATAAACAGCAGGAATCGTACCGTTCCCCTTCAGCCCCATTCCCAGAGCCTCTGTCAGACAGTTCATGCTGTTTGCCGTATACATTCCGGAGCATGAGCCACAGGTCGGACAGACCTTCTCCTCATACTCGGTCAGCTCCTCGTCGGTAATCTTGCCTGCCGCATGAGCGCCTACCGCCTCGAACATGCTCGATAAGCTGGTCTTACAATTATTGACTCTTCCCGCAAGCATCGGACCGCCGGACACAAAAATCGTCGGGATGTTCAGTCTTGCTGCCGCCATCAAAAGTCCCGGAACATTTTTGTCACAGTTCGGGATGCAGACAAGACCGTCAAAGCCATGTGCCATCGCCATACATTCTGTGCTGTCCGCAATCAGATCTCTCGTCACAAGCGAATACTTCATACCGGTGTGACCCATTGCAATACCGTCACACACTGCGATTGCCGGGAACATGACCGGTGTACCGCCCGCCATTGCAACGCCAAGCCTGACTGCCTCCGCAATTTTGTCCAGATTCATATGTCCCGGAACGATCTCATTGTAGGAGCAGACAATCCCGATCATCGGCCGCTCCATTTCCTCCTTCGTATATCCTAATGCGTTAAATAAACTTCTGTGCGGAGCCTGCTGCGGTCCTACCTTAACTGAATCACTTTTCATTTTTTCTCCTTCTTTCTGTTTCATTTCAAAATATGTCTATTATTTTCCTCTTGCTGTCCGTATCCTTTGCTGTCTGTATCACTTGCTGTCTGCATCTCTAGCTGTCCGTATCACTTGCTCTGTCCGGTCAAATCCGCTCACAAATAAGCTGTCCCATCTCGGAGCAGCCGACCTGCTTCTTTCCCTCCGACATGATATCGATCGTGCGATAACCATCCTTTAACACCTGCTCGATCGCCGCATCCACCGCATCTGCCTCCTTGTCCAGATCGAACGTATAGCGAAGCATCATCGATGCGGATAAAATCGTCGCGATCGGATTTGCGATATCCTTACTGGCGATATCCGGTGCAGAGCCGTGGCTTGGCTCGTACAGACCGAACTTTGTGTCGTTTAAGGAAGCGGACGAGAGCATACCGATCGACCCCGTCACCATACTCGCCTCATCCGACAAAATATCACCGAACATATTCTCCGTCAAAATCACATCAAACTGAGCCGGATCCTTGACGAGCTGCATTGCACAGTTATCCACAAGCATGTGTTCAAGCGTCACCTCCGGATAGCTTTTTGCCACATCCTCGACGACTGCTCTCCACAATCTCGAGGAATCCAGTACATTCGCTTTATCGACACTTGTGACCTTTTTCTTCCTCTTCCTCGCAATTTCAAAGCCCTTTATCGCGATTCTGCGTATCTCGTTCTCGTCATAGGTCAGTGTATCGATTGCTTTTCTGACACCGTTCTCCTCCACCGTTTTGCGCTCACCAAAATAAAGCCCTCCGGTCAGCTCGCGCATAATGAGCATATCAAATCCCTTTGCCTAAATCTCCTCCTTCAAAGGGCATGCGCCTGCAAGCTCCTCATACAGCACGGCCGGTCTCAGATTTGCAAACAAATTAAGTGCCTTGCGGATTCCCAAAAGCCCCGCCTCCGGTCTTAAATTCGGAGCCAACTTATACCACGGCGATGTCGTTGTGTCTCCGCCGATGGAACCCATCAGCACGGCATCCGAAGCCTTTGCCTGTGCGACCGCCTCATCGGTCAACGGCTTGCCGGTCGCATCGATCGATGCCCCGCCAAGCAGGATATCCGTATATGTAATCGTATGTCCGTATTTCTCACAGACCGTGTCGAGCACCTTCATCGCCTGCGTCACAATCTCCGGTCCGATGCCGTCTCCTTTGATGCATCCAATGTTCAAATTCATCTTCTCAAATCCTTTCCTGTTCGATAATGCCTAAAAACATCCTCTCTTATCATATCTTAAATGCCCGAAATTAGCAAGAACAATCTGCTGACAGCCCAAACCTGTAGATTACAGCAAATAAGCCTGCCCTGTCACCGTTCCGTGCAGGCAGGCTTATAAAAAAACTGTAAGAAAAAAATCGCTAATATAAGATTACAACCGAATAAGGCGGAAGCGTGAGCGTCTGACCGTCCACCGTGACCGTCTGCCCTTCCTCCGTCAAAAGACTTGCGGACACGTTCTTTTCCGTCAGCTTCTGATTCCTTAATGTCACCTCCGATAAATCGAGCGTCTGCTCCTCCTCAGAGATGTTGTAAATCAGAATCAGCTCCTCATCCTCATAAGTCTTTTTGAGTGCGCAAATATGCTCATTCGTCCATTCGTCAAGGTTCTCATTGGTTCCTCTGGCAATTGCCGGATAGGTGTTGCGCAGCCTGATTACCTGTTTTACATAGGAATACACAGAGTATTCCTCTTCTTTCTGCGTCTCAAGGCTGCCAAACTTCTGTTTGACCGAATCTGCATCCTTCGGTCCGTCGCACATGTACGGTGCATCCGAATCGTCCGACCAGTACATGCCGACTCTCTTGTTCTCATCCTTGCCGGAGCCCTTCATGCCAAGCTCCTCCCCGTAATAGAGGAACGCATTGCCGCTCATGAGCAGGTTCATCGCCTGGGCAATCTTCGTCTGTGCCTCACTCGGATCTCCGGAATAATAACCGGCGCTCCTGCCCATATCATGGTTCGTGTAAAACGGTGCATTGATATATGCCTCGTTTTGCTCTGCAAACAGCTCCTGCTCACTCACAATCGCTTTGGCATATGTTTTTGCCGTAGAATTGGAAGAACCCTTTAACGTGTTGGCGATGATTCCACCGCTGTCCGCGAACTGGAAGTCAAAAAAGCTGTCGATGCCGCTCGCATAATACCCGGAGTAGACAGAGACATCCGACCACGCCTCACCGACTAAATAGACATCTTCCTTCCTGGATTTGACCATGTCGTTAAACCATGACAGAATTTCAATATTCTTCTGTGCCTGATCGGATTCAAATTCCTTGACAGCATCAAGCCGGAATCCGGAAACGCCCTTATCCAGCCAGAAATCCACGATCTGTTCGAACTCGGCACGCACATTCTCATTGTAGAGATTCAAATCCGGCATCTGATCCCAGAATTTGCCCTCATAATACCAGTCTGTGCCCTCCACCGGATAATAGACCTCCGACTTCTTTTCCTTTGTAAAATTGTAATAGCCGAAGTATTTACAGTCCGCCTCGGAAGGCTCTGCTCCGTCGTCAAGCGAACGCAGATAATCACACGCCTGCAAAAACCATGCATGCTTTGCCGACGTATGGTTCATGACCAGATCGAGAATCACATGAATGTCCCGCTCCTCGCATGCTGCCATGAACTGCTCAAAATCCTCCATGCTTCCGTACTCGCTGTCAATGGACAGATAATCCACCACATCATACTTATGATAGGTTGTAGACTGCATGATCGGCATCAGCCAGATACCGTTTGCACCCAGATCCTCATCCGTACTGTCATCACCGTCACTGATATAATCCAGCTTCTCCTTAAGCCCGCTCAAATCCCCGATGCCGTCTCCGTCCGAATCCGCAAACGAGTACACGAACACCTCATAAAATGTGCGATATTTGTCATCAATGGTATGAACAGTGAGACCTGCGGGAGAATTCCCGCAGGCCGTTAATGTCAAAATCTGGAGTAAAAGCAACAGTAGAGCCACTCTCTTTTTACCCATATTTTATTATCCTTTCACTGAACCGGACATACCTTCCGCATAGTACTTCTGCATGAACATAAAGAGTGCGGCAATCGGAATGGAAATCAGTACTGCTCCGGCTGTAAATCGTGTATACCATGTATCAATGTATTCCTTCTCAAGCATTCTCCACAGGCCAACGGATACGGTATACTGATCTGCGTTTGCCCTGCAGATAACCTTTGCAAAGATGAAGTCTACCCACGGAGCGATGAAGGATGTCAGAACCGTGTAAACGATCGTCGGCTTACTGAGCGGAATCGTCACCTTCGTAAATACCTGCCACTTTGTCGCACCGTCAATGATCGCTGCCTCGTCCAGTGCCTTCGGAATCGTATCAAAGAAGCCCTTTGACACATAGAAGCCCGTTCCGGAGCCTGCTGAATATACTAAGATCAAAGCGATACGGATCATGCTTCCCTCGGAAAGACCTAAGTTCTTTAAGATATAGTATACGGCTACCATTGACATGAAGCCCGGGAACAAACCTAAGATCATCGCGATATTCATAAACGGCTTACGCATCTTGAAGCGGAGTCTTGACATACAATATGCCACGCTCAGGATGAAGAAGCTGGAGATGATACATGAAAAGATTGCAATGATCAAAGTATTCATGAACATCTTCGGGAAGTTCAAAATATTCGTGTCTGTAAACAGTGCAATATAGTTACCGAGCGTATAGCTTCTCGGGAAAAAGGTTGATATATAGGAACCCTTCTCGCCGCGGAAGCTTGTCAAAATTACCCAGAAGATCGGGAACAGCCAGATAACTGCCAAAATCGACAGAACCACATGAACAATTATATTTGTAACTTTTCTCTTTGTTTTTGCTGATTTTGTATCTTTGTTCATTATGAAAATCCCTCCTCATTCTTGTATGATCCGGTATTTCTGTAAGTGATTAAAGAAACAATCGCAAGGATAACAAAGGTGAAGATACCGATGACTGCACCGATGTTAAAGTATTGCTTATCAATCGTCAGCTTATAGAGCCAGGTTACCAGAAGGTCGGTCTTACCTGCCGTATAGCCTACCGGTGTCGGAGCACCGCCCGAAAGCAGGAAGATGACGTTAAAGTTGTTGACATTTCCGGTAAACGTCGTAATCAGATACGGAGTTGTGATGAACAGCATGTACGGCAGTGTGATCTTAAAGAACGTAACCACTGCATTTGCACCGTCCACCTTCGCTGCCTCATAAAGCTCAGCCGGAATATTCTGCAAAATACCTGTAACCTGAATCAAGGTAAACGGAACACCGACCCAGAGGTTGATAATGACAACGGTAGCTCTTGCCCATGTCGCATCGGTAAAGAACGGCAGGGAGCTACTGATAATGCCTGCATTTTTAAGAAGTACGTTCACCGCACCCTCCGGCTGAAGCATCGTTCTCATGATCAGCAGGGATACGAACTGCGGCACTGCTACGGAAAGAACAAAGCAGAATCTCCAGAAAGCTTTGAATCTTGTGTCCTTGCGGTTGATAACGATTGCGAGAATCATTCCGCAGAAATAGTTCGTGAAGGTCGCAAGAACCGCCCATACAAGCGTCCATCCGAGTACGGACCAGAACGTCTTACCGATTGTCGAGCCAAAGTTTACGATATTCAAAAAGTTTTGCAAACCAACCCAGTCAAACAGAACCAGATGATCATCGACCTTACTGTAGTTTGT
>JAFUZE010000147.1 GCA_017476765.1 Lachnospiraceae bacterium | reverse complement strand
GTCACCGGAGGCTACAAGAGTAAATTCAAAAAGGAACTGAAGGAATATGGCGTCACCTATGAGATGCTCTCTGCGGATATGGCAAACGCAAAGGAATATTCGGATCAGTCCATCGGTCAGAAATATACGTTATTTTTCGGAAGCAGCACGCTTTTGATCATCCATGAACAGCTTGTGTGGGTATATATGAGGGTCACAACGACCAGAAACCGGGGAATGATTCCTTATACAACGAAGACGTATGAGATCATCTGCGTTGACCGCAATAACCGGACGAAGCAGATGGTGGCGAACTCCGAGGCAGAGGCACAGGAGATGATTGACGAGATTGCAAAGAGAGTGCCGTATATTTATACCGGCTTCAGTGACGAACTTGCATCGATGCAGAGGAATCATTTTTCGGACATGGTTGCCAATGTGGATGAAGAGAAAAGACGGATGGGAGAAAACAGCGGTTTCTAATATTTATAGGTTCAGACTCTTCATTTTGCACCGAAACTGCCGATATATGTTTTGTAACTATATACTTTGGAAGAGAGCGATTTCGGTATAAGGAGCGGGTGATCGGATGCAGGTTAAAAATCAGACGATCTTTATGGGAGATACCACAAAAAGCGAAAGGCATGCGACTGCCGACGGTGCGCAGGCGGCTTCGAAAAATCGGGGCAGCAGGAAAAATCAGGCGAATGTGTTTGCCGGGGATTTGCATATGGCGGACGATCCGATTGCGATGAAGCGGAAAACGGCGCAGAAAAAAGCGCTGAAGGTCGTTTCGGACGCCTTTGACAAGGAAGTCAGTCTGGATGATGATATGAAGAACAGGCGTGATACGATCAGCCGAATGCGGGATGTGATTCGGGACGTAGACGGTCAGCTTAAGGAACTCGATGAGAGGGAGACCAAACTGAAGGAAATCTACGGCGTGACGGATGATTCTCCGGAAAGTGCGCAAAATGAGGAGTATCAGGCAAGGCTGAAGGAATTAAACGATTTCAGAAGTCCGCTTGAGGAGGAGATAAACGACGCAGAAAATACCATCCATGAGGAAACAGCGGTGCTGCGTGCGATGCACGGGGAACGGCTGAAGCATATCCCGTTTGCCGAGGCGAACCGCGAGGCGAAGGAGATTCTCGATGCCGCAGGTGATGAGATTCTCGGCATGCTGTTTGCGGAAGGCAAGGAGCACATCGACGAGGAGCACGAGGAAAGCGTCCGGGAAGCCGAAAAGGAAGCAGAGGAGAAGAAGGAGCAGGAAGAGCAGACCGAGAAGATCCGGGAGAAGGCGCAGGAGCTGCAGCAGTTTGCAGAGAAGGTGCAGGATCAGGCTTCTGAAGAGAAGGGGACAGACGGTCTTGACAAGATGTTCTATCATATGATGGAGCTTGACCAGACAAAGACGGATGTCCAAAAGGAAGTGGAAAATATCGTAGATCAGATGAAGCTTGTCATCGAAGATATCAAAGGAAGTCAGGTGGACGCCAAAATTTAGGCGTCTTCCTTTTTGCAAAAAAGCCCGCTCACTTCGATTAAAAAATGCTGTACAAAAGCGGGAAGTGTGTTACAATAAAAATGATAGGCATGTTTCATGATTTTTTATTTACAGTACAGGACAGGGGATAGTCAGAAGTGAATAAACGAAAAGTAACGGCCAAATTGTTAGCATTTGGCAAGAAAAATCGCTTTTGTAAAATACTATCGATAGGTGCCCTCTTTGTATATTTGCTGCAATATTATGTCCGATGTTATTTCAGAGGAAATGTCCGCAAATATGCAAGTGTCTTTTGTGTGATCTTTTTCTTTTTGGCGAGCACAAGTTTTACATATATAGATGACGGACAGATCAGTACAGATGAGAGCAGCTTTCAGGAGTTTGAAGGCAATTTG
>JAFUZE010000146.1 GCA_017476765.1 Lachnospiraceae bacterium | reverse complement strand
CAAAGAAGCTGTCGATCGACCGAACAAAGCTGACCTTAAAGAAAGGCGCTTCCTACACATTAAACGTTACGAAAACACCGATCACCACCTTACAGAAGATAACCTTTACCTCAAGCAAATCAAAGGTTGCAAAGGTTGACAGGAAGGGAAAGATCACAGCCAAAAAGAAAGGCACTGCGACGATCACCGTCAAGTGCGGCTCTAAGAAGAAAAAAGTAAAAGTGACCGTCAAATAACCTCAGTCTCAATAAATGATGCCGGAGCGCCGTCTCCGGCATCTGCAATCTTTTTCCTTGTCCATCGGTCAATCGTTTCCTTGAGCTTTACCATATATGGAAAATAAGAAACCTCCTTCGCGCCATAGGTTAACTGAAGATCATATTCGAGTGGCAGCCAGGAAGAAATATCCGCCTCATCATGCTGAATGACCGCCTCCATCTTATCAAGTGCTTTATAAAGTCTGGCTTCTGGTGTACTCTGTGCCTCCATCTCATCCAGAAGTTCCCGGAACTGTGCTCTCTGAAATTCAGGGAAGCTCTCAATCCATTCCCGATAAAGCTTTTCCTCCAGGGCAGAATCCGCTTCTGTCTTGTCAAATGCAGGAACATCACCCGTAAACGCCTC
This sequence comes from Lachnospiraceae bacterium, assembly GCA_017476765.1. Classification (GTDB taxonomy): domain Bacteria; phylum Bacillota; class Clostridia; order Lachnospirales; family Lachnospiraceae; genus JAFUZE01. The sequence continues at coordinate 1,660 of JAFUZE010000146.1, read as the reverse complement.
TCCGAGATCATGAATGATACACATTCTCATCACCTTATTCATATCCAGCTTTGGAAATTCGTCTTCAAGAAGCATAGACATAAGGGCAAGTCTCCAGCTATGCTCCGCAACGCTCTCCCTTCTTCCGGTAGATGTATCGGCATGTCTTGTATTGCATTTGAGCTTTTCTGCAACCGTCAGAATCGACAATAACTCATTCGGGCTCATATTCATTCCATCCTTTCATCGTCTTTATATTCTTTTTCATTTTCTCATCTTTTCTCTTTATCTTTTCACGCCTTGAATTTTCACCTTAAAAATATCTTTTTACATTGTTTACTTCTTAACGCTAATCATCTCATTGCATTTAATTTCCAAAATATATTCCCACAAAAGAGTAAATTTTTTACATCTCTTCAAATGTATATAGGATGTATTCCCGAAAACGCTTCACCGCAAGAGAGGCAGTCATCTGATTTTTCATGACAAAACCGATTTCCCGATATGCCGGCTGCTCCAGTTCTTTGCAAACAATCTGATACGGCAATCTCTGAAGAATCAATTCCGGAAGAATACTGATTCCAAGTCCGCTTTCTACCATTGACATAACCGTAGAATCATCGCATGCCGTAAATCGGATGTGTGGCTGCAGATCATTCTTCTCAAAAATTTCCATGATTTCCGCCTTCGTCTCCCTTTCCGGCAAAATAAAAGGATACTCGCACAGAGCCTCTATCGGAAATTGATTGGTCTCCGCCAGCGGATGATTGATCGGCAGGACTGCCATCAGCCTATCTTTCTGCAATACCATAGATTCAAATTGCGGCAATGTCGGCAGCCGCAGAAATCCGAAATCTACCCTTCCCGTCAAAATCCATTCCTCGATCTCTGCATAATCTCCCAAAAGAAGTTCATATTCGATATTGGGGAAATCGATTTGAAATCGCTGAATTATTTTAGGCAGCCAGTGTGCTGCAACACCGGAAAAGGCTCCGATACGCAAACATCCTGACTGCAAATTATGCAGATCATCAATCTCCACCTGCAGCTTTTCATATTCACGGCATGTATTTCGGACATACGGTAAAAGCATCATCCCATCAGAGGTCAGCCGGACTCCTCCCCTGTCCCGCTCAAGAAGGGTTACACTCCATTCCCTTTCAAGATCAGCAATCATTCTGCTGATTCCGGACTGTGAACAATTGAGGAATTTCGCCGCCTCAGTAAAACTGCCAAGCTCCACGGTCTTTACAAACGCCTCGTACTTTTGCAGATTCTTATCCATATCCATCCTCACATCTGTTTTTATCATTTAAGTTGTAATAATCATTTGGTTTTTGTATTCATAAAGCCATAATACAGGAAAAACAATCCTCAAGCAAGATTTTTCATAAAAAAAAGACTTAAACAAAACATTTAAGTCTTTTTTCGTGCCGCAGACCGGAATCGAACCGGTACTGTATCGCTACAACAGGATTTTAAGTCCTGCGCGTCTGCCAGTTCCGCCACTGCGGCATCTGCATTAAATCATAAAATAATTTAATGAATGGGACCTATAGGGCTCGAACCTATGACCCTCTGCTTGTAAGGCAGATGCTGAAACCAAACTGAGCTAAGCATCCACGTGGTGGGTTGTGAGGGGGTCCAACCCGCGACCACCGGATTAATAGTACGCTGCTCT
>JAFUZE010000145.1 GCA_017476765.1 Lachnospiraceae bacterium | reverse complement strand
GTATATCAGGCACAGGACAATCTGCACAATGGTCGTACACGGTATCCCCAAGCCTATGTAAAACAGTGTCCCGACTTTTTTGCTCATCACATAGGACACCGGGATGCGAATGAGAAATGCACCTGCGATTCCCTGCACCATGACAAATCCGGTACGTCCCAGACCATTATAAAATCCGATAAAGCAGAAAATAAAGCAGGTAAACAGACAGTCGATTGCATACGCTTTCAGATAGGAATACGCCGCAGATACCACCTCGGGATCTTTGGAAAAGATTCCTGCAAGCATGTCTCCGTGAAAGAAGGCGAGCCAGAACATAAGTACACCCAGCGCCGTGGATACTCCGATTGCAATCTTAAGTCCCTTTACGGCACGGTCGTGCTTACCCGCACCGGTATTCTGGGCAACATACGCCGACATCGCCTGCATAAATGCAAGCGGAACAAGCATGATAAATGCACAGACCCGCTCTGCAACGCCTACTCCTGCCGATGCTATGAGCCCTAATTTATTTACGATGGCAAGAATGACAAGAAACGATAACCCTACCAAAAAGTCCTGTAAAGCAATCGGTGCGCCGAAGAAAAGAATCCTTTTTGCCACTTTTGTCTCCAGGCGAAGCTGCCTTACAGAAAAAGAAAAAGGAAGCTTTTTTCTGCCGATAATCAGCATGGAAACAAGGACGCTGATCGTCTGCGACGCAACCGTGGCAATCGCCGCACCGCTTGCGCCCATGTGAAGAGCCGCCACAAGCACAAGATCACCTGCAATATTACAAAATGCCGCAATCGCAACCGTGAGAAGCGGCGTTTTGGAATCACCAATCCCGCGGAAAATACTTCCGATCACATTATACGCGATAATCATGATCGAACCGCCGCCACAGATAGCAATATATTGTTTTGTCTGGGAAAACGCTTCTTCCGGTGCATTCATCAGTGCTGCGAGTGCACCCGATGAGAGTGGAAGCAAAGCAGTCAGGAGCACACCGATCACCAGAAACAGAACTATCGTCGTACCGATAATCTCTCCGCCCTTTTTCGTGTCGCCCTCCCCGATCTTTTGCCCCAGAAATATCGTTGCGCCCATCGCAAGCGAGCTGATCAGGTTCGTGATCGTGAGCATGATCTGGGAACCGACCGCAACCCCGGACACGTCCATCGAAGTCGCGAATTTTCCGACTACAAGTAAATCGACAGCTCCGTAAAGTGCCTGCAAAAACAATGCAAACAGAATCGGAACTGCGAACAATAGCAAAGGTTTTAAGATCTCCCCCCGCGTAAAATCGATATTCTTTTCATTCATTTTCGCTCACATCTCCCCTTGACATTCTGTCAACTCCTTTCCCTGATCGGGTGCCTGATTACGGTCTTCCATTTCTCCGGGGCAACTCTCCTCGCTTCCGAGAGGTAAATCTCATGCTGCAGTCTGAAGTCTGAAATATCATATTCGTAACCATGCTCAAACAGGAACTGATCCATCTGTGCGATGGAAGCCGCCTCGTTGTCATAGGAACCGATGTGCATGATCTGCACGCACAGCCCTTCATCTACCGTATAAAATTCAGCAGATGAGCAATCCATTTTCTTTTTGCTGCCGGCTTCCTGCTTCGCCCACTCCAAATCGTCCCTCGTGACAAAGTCAGGCAGACGGATGACAGAAATCCACTGAAATTGCGACTTATCAAATACAGCAGCTTCTCCCGCTTCTTTCCCCCTGCTGCCGAAAGCTTCACCGTTGCTTCCCTGCTCTCCAAACGACCAGAAACCCTCAAGCGGCGGAACGACATACTCATAAAAGCCTTCGATCTGATGTGGACCTTTATAACTCATCCTGATTGTGTATGCCACCGTATAGAGAATGCCGATTGCCTTCTGATAGGCTCCGCCCTTCTCGTTGGGATCGCCTTTCCCTCTGACAGCTGCATAATTAGCCGTAGGCACGGTGACAATCTCCGGCTTGCTTTTCGGCATGTAAAACTCTTTGTATTCTTTCTTGAAATCAAATGCCATATTCTTTATCCCCTCTTCTTACGTTTCTTTCCTGACGAAACACGGATTTTCCGTTCCGGAAGCTCATCATACATTTCGACGACCATGCTCTGAAATGCCTCCCGATCCTCCAGAATCGTCACTTCCAGCATGTCTTTCGCACCTTCGTACGGTGGCTGCGGTATACTGTCCGGCAGATACCTCCTGCTTGCCTCAGTAATTTTGACCATAAAGGTTCCCGCACCATAGATTCCACCGAAAATCCGCTCCTTGTAATAGAAAAGATAACCGCCCATCATCGGTATATTCCGTATGCTTTCCAAATCCGAAAGCTGATCCATGACATATTGTGCCAGTTGTTTGTTCGCCATAGAAGGTTCCTCCTCGTTACTTAATCAAATTTCTCCTAATTGATAACCCGCTACTTCATTTGCGATGTACTTACAGCTGTATGATATCAAACCATACACGACAACAGTATGTCATGTTTTCCGATATTTTTTTAACAACTCATTGCCAATGTGAAGCATTTCGTCACGCAGTTCTTTCGGTTCTATGAGCTCTGCCTCTCCCTGAAAGGATAAGATCCATGTCAGAATACTGTCTTTATCCGTAAATCCAAAGGAAAATTCGCACATTCCATCCGGTCGCTCCGCAAACGAGTATACTCCGTATTCCTCAATCAGCCTCCATTTATATTTGGACGGCACCAGTGCCCTCACCTGATAATTAGCCGGAAAGACACGCTCCGTCGATAAATCGGGGTAATGTACGGCACGTTTTTCGAATGATCCGGCCATCTGCAATTCCGTCATTCTGTTCAGCTTAAAGAGCCGACAGTCATTCTTTAAGAGGCACCATCCCCAAACATACCAGCTTGACCACTGAAAAATCAGATAATACGGCTCGATACGCCGCTCGCTTTCTCCTCCGGGCGAATAATAATGAAAGCAAATCCGTTTCTCCTGTTCTATCGCCTGATGAATCAATTCGATTTTCTCAGACAACGTACCTTTATACCACGATGCTAAATCGATGAGAATATGGCTGCTGCCCTCAAGAAGTGTCTGGGTACCTGCCGAGAGCTTTTCCATCAACTGCGCATACCGGTTCGTTCCGCTGACGCTGTCCAGACTGCGCAGTCCTGCCAGAATCGCCTGCATATCAGCGGAAGTGAGCAGCGTTCGGTCGATGCGATAACCGTCCATGATCGAAATGCCGCCGCAGGCTCCCTGCTCTGTGACAATCGGGATTCCTGCCTTGCAAAGCGCCTCAATATCACGGTTGATCGTCCGTCTGGAAACTTCAAATTTTTCAGCAAGATACGGTGCCGTCACCTTGTCACTCTGTAATAGAATTGATAAGATACCGATTAAACGCTCTATTTTCATAAGCCCTCTTTATCCATACTTCGCCGGAATCCGATATGTTTTTATAATACCCTTAAACGTATTGGACGCACTGCCCTTGATTTCCGCCGTCTTTTGCCTTTTCCGGTTCCGGTTGTACTTCACGACCTTAACAACGGTCTTCTTGTCATTCTGATACGGATTGTTATAACCGTATGCCGCAAACATGCATGCACCGCATCCTTACTTTTTCTCTCACAATTACTATCACAATATCGCATAACCGCGTGAAAAGCAATAGAAAAAGTCCCAAAAGAATAAAATAAGGATAAGTGGAGATAAATAAGATACAGCGAAATGCTGTGAACGCAAAAGGTCGTCTCTACATACTCATGTAAGGAGGATAACGTGATGAATACGACAGAATCTATATGGTCCCGAAATTGTCAAATCAGCGAGCGCGACAGCCTCAATCAGGATACAGAAACCGAGATTGCCGTGATTGGCGCCGGCATGGCAGGAATCCTGACTGCCTACGCACTGCAGGCGGCAGGTCATCAGGTCATTGTCCTTGAGGCGGAGCGGATTGCAAGCGGGCAGACGCGAAATACCACGGCAAAAATCACCTCTCAGCATGCAATGATCTATCAAAAGCTGATCCGGACACTGGGGGAAGACAAAGCAAGGCAGTATGCCTCAGCCAACGAAGCCGCCATCCGGGAATACAGGAGACTCATTGATGCGGAAGGCATCGACTGCGATTTTACATCATGCAATGCATATGTATACGGAGACAATATCAGGCAGCTGCAAGACGAAGCGGAAGCGGCAATCCGGCTCGGGCTTCCGGCAGAGTTCACGGACGATACGCCCCTCCCTTTTCCGGTCGGCGGAGCCGTCCGTTTTACCGGTCAGGCTGCATTTCATCCTTTAAAGTTCCTGAAGGCTTTGGCGGACCGGCTGACCATTTACGAGCATACATCCGTCAGCACCGTTGAGGATCATGTACTGACGACACAGCGGGGGATGATCCGGGCAGAAAAGATCATCTTTGCGTGTCACTATCCTTTTATCAATTTCCCGGGTATGTACTTTGCGAGAATGCATCAGGAGCGGTCGTATGTCGTGGCGCTGAAAAATGCCGGACAGATCGAAGGCATGTGGATTGGAGGAGAAAAAGGCGGCTATTCCTTTCGTAACTACGGGGATTTGCTTCTGCTCGGTGGGGAAGGCCACCGCACCGGAGAGAGCGGTGTCGGCGGAAGATATGAAACGCTTCGTCAGAAGGCGAAGGAATGGTTTCCTGACAGCCGGGAGACGGCATGCTGGTCCGCACAGGACTGTATCACGCCGGATCAGGTTCCCTACATCGGACGATATGCATCGGGGCAGCCTGATTGGTATGTGGCAACCGGCTTTCAGAAATGGGGAATGACATCGTCTATGGTTTCCGCCATGCTGATTCGGGATATGATCTGCGGAAACGAAAACCCGAATGCCGAGGTGTTTGACCCCGGACGTTTTGAAGTCTCCTCGATTCCCAAAGTGGCTGCCGAAGGAGGGCATGCCGTCAAAGGGCTTACCAAGCGTCTCTTCGAAATTCCTTCCGACCAGGCGGCGCAGATTCCATACGGACACGCCGGCATTGTCTCCTTAAACGGAGAAAAAGCCGGTGTGTATAAGGAGGAGGACGGAACCGTTCATGCGGTAGATATACAGTGCCCTCACTTGGGATGCCAGCTTGAATGGAATCCGGACGAACGAAGCTGGGATTGTCCGTGCCACGGTTCCCGGTTTGACTATTTGGGACATCTGATTTCCGGTCCCGCACAGGAGGAAATTACACCGGAAGCATGATCATACGAATCCGTTTTTCCCTAGTGCAGCATTTTCCAATGAACGATACACTAGTGCACTAGATATTTGCGGTATACCGGCATTCCGGATATCCGCTGCAGCCCCAGAACTCCCCGTAGATACCTGTGCGCTTTCTTAATATCTGTCCGCATCTCGGACATATCCTGACATTTTGACCACTCTGCCTTCTGTCACCGAGCACTTTTCCGAGCTGTTCAAACACCTGCTGATTCATATGGCAGTCATTCAGTGCCCGGTGCGCTCCGACGGTTGATATTCCGTAATAGTCTGCCAGATCCGTCAACTTATGGTGCCTAAGCTGTGGGAGACAGCTTCTTGCGATCACAAGCGTATCAACATAATCATTGTCCGGCACTTTGCCGAAATACGCCATACAGTCACGGTACAAAAATGCCATATCAAACGTATGTATGTTGTGCCCTGCCAGCACCTCATCACCGGCAAATGCGAAGAAATCCGCTAAAGCCTCTTCAAAGACCGGCGCATCCTTCACCATATCATCCGTGATTCCATTAACCCTGCTTGCATAATACGGAATCGGACATTCCGGATTCACAAGAGAAGTGAATTCTTCGATGACCTGACCGCCTTTCACTTTTACCGCCGATATCTCGATGACCCGATCCCTATACGTCGAGGTTCCCGTTGTCTCCACATCAAACAGAACGTAATCCGGAACATATCGTTCTAATCTTCGTCCTTTTTTGTTTCCCAGCATTTTTCTTTCTCCTATGATTACCCGTATGAATAAAATTCCTGTAATAGTCTGAGCAAAGCTCTCACCCTCTTGAAAGTGATTTCTTAAAAGTCCAAATTCATTAGCCTGTATTGCATCTTACGAACGAAAAATGCATTTTATCAGCCTGAATATTGCCGCTTTTATGTCATTCCTTTACAATCACCACAAATATATTGTAGTGTATAATGCATGGAAAAGAGTTTCTGACTGATTTAGTCAAGAGCCCTGCAGACTGCCCGCTCTCTTTAGTAGAACCAGCCTGTCGGGAGCAAAAACAGATAAGGTGCCGTAAGAAGTGCAAAGCGCAGAGCAGTCTTATGAATTTGCGCTGCGGTAAAGCAGCCTGCCCTTTTGAGGAACCATCGATCCAGGAAATAAATACACAGCCCGGATAAGGCGATACACAGACAGACAAACAAAAATCCCCAGATTGCGGAAAAGAAATTCCACATAACCGGACTCGCGACGTTCTCATACCACCAACCCTGCGTGCGTGACGATATCAGTTCGGACAGCAGCAAAACAACCGAACCCACAAAATCAGACAAAAAACCCACAATGCAGTACTTCCATGTATTTTTCCTCGCATACTGACTATACCGGTCGAATCCGAGCTGTCTGAGCGAAAAGCGGAGAACGAGCCAGTCGATCAAATAGTTTAACGGAATTAAAAACAGCCATAGATAGGAAGGAAACCAAACCAAAAGCCATATGGGAAACATGACATTGTAGAGCTTCCATTCCTTCTTTTCCATAAATCCCTTCTCTTCCATAAATTTCTCCTTCTCCATAAATCCCCTCGCTTCCACAAATCCCCTCGCTTCCACAAATCCCCTCGCTTCCACAAATCCCTTCCCCTTCTTACATCCGATTATCCGTAATGCAGAAACAAAATTGAATGCGTGTAAGCAACTGCCATCGGGCAAAATCCGGACTCCATACGGCAGCCAGACCTACCGTAACTCCTCGTCCGATTCCCCGAATTCTTCTGCGACCTTCCTGACTGCATCCTCAGCAGCAAGAAATGCCTCTGCGACCTTCGGATCAAAGTGTGTTCCGGCACCATCCCGGATAATGTCCATCGCATCTTCAAAGGAAAACGGCTTTTTGTAGCTACGCTTGGACACCAGAGCATCAAACACATCCGCTACTGCCATGATCCTCGCCGATAAAGGAATCTCCTCTCCCGCCAGACCGTTCGGATATCCGGTTCCGTTCCACTTTTCGTGATGATATTCCGCAAGATTCTTAGCCTCCGCCAGATAACCGGAATCCGGTACCGTCGCAATCGCCCGCGAAATAATCTCGCTTCCAGCAGTCGTATGATTTTTCATCTCCCGAAATTCATCCTCCGTCAGTTTACCAGGTTTATTCAAAACCGCATCACGAACCTGTATTTTCCCTATATCATGAAGCGGTGCGGAGTTCACCACATCCGAAATAAAGTCATCCGTAAGCTCCTCTGCATAGAAGCCTCTCTTCTGCATTTCTTCCATAATGATCTTTGTGTAAGCAGCCGTCCTGCGCACATGATCGCCCGTGCACTTGTCGCGGCTCTCCACAATATCCGCAAGTACCATAATCAAACCGCTCTGCATTCTGGAAATCGTTTCGGTCTTACTCTGGATGTCGGCAACGTACTGCATGCTGTCCTCCGTCGTTTTGAGAAACGCCTGATACAGGTTTTCGACCTCATCTCCGGTACAGATTTCAAGCTCCCTGATGCGCTCAATGCTGCCGGTGCGTGCCTCCTCGCTGTCGTAGGCAAAGGCGCTGGCGCTCAGTGCCATCGTATTGACAGGCAGAATAATATTATATTCCGCAAACCATAAGCCAACCGCAAGAATCAAAATGAAAAATCCGAGGAACAGTGAAAGCAGTCTGACAAAAAAACTGTACTCATTCGCCGCCAGCTGATGCATGGAAATATCCGCTGCCGCATAACACACGCACACACCATCCTCATCATAAACAGGCTGATACACCGTGAGCAGCCATCCAAAGGATTCATTGGAAATAATCGGCTCAATCGTCTCACCTGCCAGCAGCGCCGGAAGATACGGGTAGAATGCCTCATCAAACGGAATGACCTCGCCCGGCTTGGAGCCTTCCACCTCCTCCGTGTCCAGATCGAACACGACATGACAGCCGTCCTCCATAATTTTATATACATAGACATATTCGATATCCGGCGAACTCTCCTTCACACGGTACAGCATATCCTCTGTTTCCGGATACCCCTCCGCCTGCTCTCCGAGCTCAAGATACTCATCCACACGCTGCGGTTCAATCACACTGCTTGCCAGATTGGCAATACCCTGCCCCAGCTTTATATGCTCTTTGATCGTGGAATTTCGAAAGAGCATGACGCTGATGGTCGTCGCAGCAACAGCGATGGACAACGAGGCGATCGTGAGCAAAAGCAGAATCTTCGTGCGCAGGGACATCACGCGGCATGCACTGTGCTTCGCCTCTGCCTTCCCTTCCTCGGAAAGCGGTGTCTGCTGCCAGCCGTCGAAGCGCAGACGAGCCTTGATATGCTGCGGCAAAAGCTTTAGAACGAGTAGTACAAGCAAAACGGTAATTGTCTTATCCGCAAGATCAATCAGAAAATCTGCCGCAAATTGTGCCGGGAACTTGCCCAACGAAATGTTCTCATAAAAATGTGCCGCATACGGCGCAGAGATTCCTTCCGACGCAAAGCCGTATAAAAACCATGTCAGCACAGAGCCATGCCCGCCGCCGATCACTGCCAGTGCAAGGATAAAGAGCACGATCCTGACAGGCTTTTTCAAATAACCCTTTCTCGCCAAAAATGCCGAACAGACTGCTATAAGTACATTCAGTATGCCATAGTAAACGGCAGCGGAATCACCGATTCCCTTGACGAGATTCGTCACAAGCCCTGTGACAATACCCGGCAGATAACCGCCCAATACTGCGGTCAGTATCGTACCAACCGAATCCAGAAACAGCGGAATATGCAGCACCTGTACAATGCCGGAGCCCGCAAGATTGAGCACGGTTCCCATCGCACAAAGCAGC
>JAFUZE010000144.1 GCA_017476765.1 Lachnospiraceae bacterium | reverse complement strand
GTCATACCCGGACGAGTCACCGATCCCTTGAGCAGCGGCTGCAACAGGCTCATTCGTCAGGGTGCGGCAGTGCTCACCGGCCCGACCGAGTTTATCAGGGAGATCGAGACGCTGTTTTCCAGACAGCGGGAGAACAGTAACCGGGAAAACGATCGGGCAAAAATCGTGCCGATCGTATCAGCGATGAAAAAGGAGGAAAATGGCGAAAAAATGAATCGGAGAGAGGACGGAGGCATTCAGCGTACGGAAGAGAAAAACGAGGGATGTGAGAGAGGAATAAAAAATTTGCGGCAGGAGATTGAGCGGATTTTATATTTGCAGCCGAAATCTTTACAGCAGCTCTACACGGAACTGACCATTTCCGGGGAGCTTGAAATCCCGGCTCTGATTCAGTGCCTTTTTGAGATGGAGCGGCAGGGTATCATAAAAAAGCAGGATGGGTATTTTGAGTTGGCAGAGCATCACTGAACCGTGCTGGAACAGCGTATATGAGAGTGTCAGCACATACCTCGGATAAATTTTTTAAAACGTATGAAAATTGGCAGAAAAGTCTGTTTCAATTATTGAGGAAGCCTGTCAAATTTGCTATAATAGAAAAAATTTATATAAACGGAACTATATATAAAGCAGACTATATATAAAACAACTATATATAATATAGGCAGAGCAGGAAAGAGACAGAAGGGGATAGCATAGCGGCTGTTGTAAGGTGAATTTGATGAAAAAGCTGTTGTTACTTGGCGGAAGCCATGCGGAAATTCCGTTGATTCGGGCGGCAAAGCGGTTGGGATATTATGTGATTACGTCAGGGAACCAGATAGATGGGATGGGGCATCCTTACGCCGACGAATATTGTATGTGCGATTTCAGTGATAAGGAGGCGGTTCTGGCTCTGGCAAAGGAAAAGCGGGTGGATGCCATCTGCTCCGGCTGCAATGATTTTGCGGCGCTGACCACAGCTTATGTCTGTGAAAAGCTCGGGCTTTCCGGACATGATTCCTATGAGACGGCATGCCGCATTCACCACAAGGACAGGTATCGACTCTTAGCTGAAAAATTGGGAATTAAAACTCCGAAGGCAGAGAGATGCCTGACGAAGCAGGAGATGTTGAAGGCGAGTGAGAGCATGCAGTTTCCGCTCATCGTAAAGCCGGTGGATCTGACCGGAGGTAAAGGAATGCAGCGCTGCGATATGCCCGGGCAGATCGAGAGCGCTTTCGCAAGGGCGATGGAGATGACCCGCGAGGAGCATGTGCTTATCGAAGAGTTTGTGGAAGGGACAAATCATGGCTTTTCGGCGTATATCCGGGATGAAAAAGTGAGCTTTTATTTCGTTGACAATGAACAGTATTACAAAAATCCCTATCTGGTTTCCGGGGCGAGTGCACCGGGAGATGTGCCGGAGGCGGCAATCCGGCAGCTGTGCGAGGATTGTGAAAAGCTGTCCTCTTATTTAAAGCTGGTTGACGGCATTTTGCACATTCAGTTCATTCTGAAGGACGACGGGATGCCTGTGATCATCGAGGTTTGCAGAAGGGCGCCGGGAGATTTATACATTGAGCTTGTCCGGTTGGCAACGGGATTGGATTATCCGTATTATCTTGTGGCGGCGGAAGCGGGAATCCGGCTAGATGTGCCGGTATTCCATGAGGCGGACGGCTATTATGTCAGGCATTGTGTGATGGCGGATGCCGCAGGAAGCATCGGGAGCGTGGAGATTGCAGAGGAAATCAGACCTTATCTTGTTTCGGAGCTTTTCTGGTATCGGGAGGGCGATTTGGTCGAAGATGTTATGAAATATAAGGCGGGCATTATCTTTTTACATTTTCAGACAGAAAAAGAGTATAGACAGTATCTGCCGCAGCTGACAGAGCTGATTCGCATTCGGCTGTTGTAAATGGTATATGCGGGAAACGATTGGTTTTTGCTGAAAATGGAAAAGGATGTCTGCTGCGCTTATGAACGGCATGAAAGAGCAGGAGCGCAGCTGTAAAGAGAGCAGGAGGGGTACGATGTATCAGATAGGGTTTATTGGAGGAGGAATCAATTCGGCGATTGGGAGAAGTCATTTTATTGCATCCCAGATGGACGGTAAATTTAAGGTGACAGCGGGTGTCTTCAGCCGGAATGATGAGGTGAACCAAAGAACGGGCGAGGAGTTTTTCGTAGATTCACAGCGGGTGTATAAGGATTATCACAGGATGCTTGAGGAGGAACGGGGAAAGCTTGATGCCGTGGCGGTGTTAGCGCCGACGGATGTCCATGAGGAAATGGTGACTGCGTGTCTGAGAGCAGGATATCCGGTCATCTGTGAAAAGTCACTCACGACCTCTTATGAATCCGCACTTCGGATCAAAGCTTGCGCAGAGGAAACAAAGGGCTTTTTGTGCGTGACCTACAACTACACGGGATATCCGATGGTCAGAGCGCTTCGCGATCAGATTCAGGAAGGCAAGCTTGGGAAGATCACGAATATCATTGTGGAAATGCCGCAGGAAGGCTATACAAGATATACCTTAAACCATGAGCAGCCGACACCGCAGGAATGGCGCATGGTCGATTATGAGATTCCGACGATTTCTCTGGATCTCGGAACGCATCTGCATAATATGATGGCGTTTCTGACCGGCGCTCATCCGAAGGAAATCGTCGCAAGAGAGAGCAGCTTCGGATTTTTTCCGCAGGTCATTGATGATGTGCTCTGCATGATCAACTATTCCGAGGATATTGCGGCGCAGATGTGGTTCAGCAAGGCGGCGCTCGGCAACCGGAATGGTCTGCGCATCCGCGTATTTGGGACAGGTGCAAGTGCGGAGTGGTATCAGGCAGAGCCGGAGACACTCAAAATCAACGATAAAAACGGACAGATTCTTTTGATGGACAGAAGCAATGACACTGCAGAGGGGCAGAAGGCGCGGTATAACCGGTTCAAGGCAGGGCATCCGGGCGGGTTTATCGAGGCGTATGCCAACTATTACTGGGATATGCACGATGCGCTGAGTGAATATCTGGAAAAG
>JAFUZE010000143.1 GCA_017476765.1 Lachnospiraceae bacterium | reverse complement strand
GATGCCTACTGGCTCATGTCAAAGTTTTATCGGGATAACCGTCTGTATATGCTCTACGGGAATCACGATATGCAGAAGAAGAAAGCAAAATTTGTCAAAAAGTATTACGACAGCTATTACTGTGACGGCACGGACTGTATCCTTCCGCTTTTCCCCGGAATCGAAGTGTATGAGGGCCTGAAGCTCTGCCATGTGAGGACGGGAATGGAGTATCTGCTCGTTCACGGGCATCAGGGCGACATGATGAACGATATCCTGTGGAAGCTGTCCAAATTTCTCGTCCGTTATATCTGGAAGCCGCTCGAACTTGCCGGCTTTAACAATCCGATCCGCCCTGCCAAAAACTACAGCCTGCAGGGACATACGCAGAAGCGCCTTTACAGCTATGTCGAAAAGGAGAACAAGGCGCTCATCGTAGGGCACACACACCGTCCGCATCTGCCGGGGGAAGGAGAACTGCCCTTCTACAATACCGGAAGCTGTGTCCATCCGCGCTGCATCACCGCCATAGAGTACGAAAACGGCAGATTTTCGCTCGTCAAATGGTGTGAGATGGCAAGAGCCGATGGCGGACTCTATGTAGGGCGGTGTGTGCTGGCAACACAATAATGAGTGTAAGACATCTCGCTGTGATAGCAAAATCCGGTAGATAGATTGTAATTGGCTGGATTTGTGCCGGATCAATCAAGTAATCCCCGTGTGGTATATACAACAGCAGGAAAACGGTTTGGGGAAATATTATAATTTAGGGAACTATTGAGCAAAAAATATATCAAAAAGTTCCCTAAAATTTTGTTGATGATTAGGGAACTATTGGCTATAATATATTACATAAAAGTTCCCTAAAAAAGAGGTATCATAAAATGAGTGCAAATTATACAGAAATTCAAGAGTTATTACAGCAAAGAGCAGATATACAAGCAAGACTCAACTTAATGCCTTATGATGGTAATCCCGAAATAAAAGAAGTAAGTGGTATTAAATATTTATATGTTCGGAAAAGAGTAGCGGGTAAATTGACATCTACTTATGTGGACGTATATTCGGACGACCTGTATCAGTTGCTGTTGCGTAATGCGAAGGAACGAAAAGACTTAAGTAAAGCCGCTCGTAAAATCAATAAGGAGTTAGTCAGTCTTGGCTATGAGGATAAAGAACTTTCTGCCAGAGTATTACAGAATATAGATTTTGCGAGAGCAAATATGAAAGCAAACATCTATGACCAGGCTGTGTTGGAAGGCGTAGCAACATCCTTTCCGCAGACAGAGGATATTATTGAGAACGGACAGGTAAATGGTGTATCTGCGACAGACGTACAGAAGATTCTTAATCTGAAGCATGCATGGGAGTTTATTTTAGATCGGGATGTAATCCAAAGTGAAAGTAACTATCATATGCTTTGTCACATTGCAAAGTTGGTAAATGAAGGATTCTTCTATGATGGCGGTCGTATTCGTGGGATTCCGGTACAGATTGGCAGAACAAGTTATGTACCGCCGCTTCCAATTGAATCAGTGGTTATCGAGCGAATTGATGAAATCAAAAGGCAGAATAAAGAGCCGATCGATATAGCGATTGAATTATGTATGTATTGTATGAAAACACAAGTGTTCAAAGATGGAAACAAGAGAGCATCCGTAATTTTTGCAAATCATTATTTGATTGCACAAGGAAATGGATTTCTGGTAATTCCGGAAAAAGAAGTTTCAGAATTCAAAAAATTATTAGTAGAGTATTACGAAGGAGCTTCATTAGAGATTATTGGCACGTTTTTGCGTAAGAAATGTTGGAGGAATTTCTAATCTCACACACCGGAGCCTTCAGTTCATTCTAATAGGTTTCTTAATGAATCGTGAAACAGATGTATTGTGCCCCAGGTTAGCGAGAAAGTTATGACGGCATCCTGAAACGATTTGTCAAGGAACTTTTTATTTTTAAGGGTAAATACCCCTTATTTTTATCAAGTAAAATTTGACAATCAATAAAAAAAACGCTATACTATAAAGACCGTGCAGCCGGGGAAGTAGCGGAGCCCTGTACCTTCAATCCGCTCTAGTAGGGGTGATATCCTGCCGAGGGTTATTGCCTGTATGGCTGCCCTGTATAAGTGGCGTTGATGTTTGGGTCTCACGCAATGGGAATCTATGAACCGTGTCAGGTTGGGAACAAAGCAGCACTAAGTAGAACCTTCCATGTGCCGTGAGGGTGCCTGGGCTGAGTTAACTGTACAGGTAACGCATATGGGCGTAGCACGACGCAGGATGCACGGTCATGAAACAGTGAGCGATAGGACGTTGGATCTTTTTCCGGCGTTCTTTTTTGTTGAAAATGCTCCTGCGGAGCATTCTTGTGCGAGTGATAGACAAGCAGAAATCCTGCTGTTTTTTGTCCGAAGCCGGCTGCCCTTCGGGGGAACTGCAGATAGGATGCCCTTTTGTGCGATGCTTTTGGGCAGGGGCGGCGAGAAGCCGGAAAGTATTGTAAATTCAAGGTTTGAGCGGGGAAAAAAGTAAGAATAGCCAAAAAATATTGGAAAATAAGTAAAAATTTGTACTTGGTTATTTGAAAAAGTATGGTATACTCTTGTTTGGAGTGTGTGAGGAATGGTACGGATTGCATTTGACGGACGAATCAAAAGTCGGGTTCCTGCGTCAAGCTGCGGTTCGTAAATTTGGAGGAAGAACATGAATAACTTAGAGCTTCAAAAAACAGCAAATGAAGTTCGTAAAGGTATTATCGCATCTGTGCACAGCGCAAAATGCGGACATCCGGGCGGTTCGCTCTCGGCAGCTGATATTTTTACGTATCTTTATTTTGAGGAAATGAACATTGATCCGAAAAATCCGGAGGATCCGGACAGAGACCGCTTTGTCTTGTCGAAGGGACATACGGCGCCGGGCTTATATGCCGCGCTTGCCCACAGAGGATTTTTCCCGGTAGAGGATCTGATTACCCTGCGCAGATTGGGCTCTTATTTACAGGGACATCCGTGTATGCAGATGACTCCCGGAGTAGATATGTCCACCGGTTCACTCGGACAAGGGGTTTCTGCCGCAGTCGGAATCGCACTTGCGGCAAAGCTCGATCAGAAGGATTATCGGGTTTATACGCTCCTCGGTGACGGTGAGATTCAGGAGGGACAAGTCTGGGAGGCCGCGATGTTTGCCGGACACCGGAAGTTAGATAATTTAGTGCTGATTGTGGATAACAACAATTTGCAGATTGACGGTACGCTGGAGGAGGTATGTTCTCCGTATCCGATCGATGAGAAGTTTCAGGCATTTAAGTGCCATACGATAAATGTGGATGCTCATGATTTTGATGCGCTTCGCGCAGCGTTTGCCGAGGCTCGCCGGGTGAAGGGAAAGCCGACGGTCATTATCGCCAAATCCGTCAAAGGAAAGGGCGTATCTTTCATGGAGAACAATGGTTCATGGCACGGTGTGGCTCCGAACGATGAGGAGTACGAGGCTGCTATGGCAGAACTTGAGAAAGCGGGGGAAGCATTATGTCAGAAATAAGAAAAGCCGCTACAAGGGAAGGCTACGGCAAGGAGCTGGTTGCTCTCGGAGCCGAGTATCCGAATCTGGTTGTGCTCGATGCGGATCTTGCCGGCGCAACGAAGACCGCAATGTTCAAAAAAGCATATCCTGACCGCTTTTTTGACTGCGGTATCGCAGAACAGAATATGATGGGCATTGCTGCGGGATTGGCTACAACGGGAAAGATTCCGGTCGTCTCAAGCTTTGCGATGTTTGCCGCAGGACGTGCCTATGAGCAGATTCGCAACTCCATCGGTTACTCAAGCCTGAACGTCAAGATCGGTGCGACCCATGCCGGCATTACCGTAGGAGAGGACGGGGCATCCCATCAGTGTAATGAGGATATTGCGCTGATGAGGAGTATTCCTGGTATGGTGATCCTGAACCCTTCCGATGAGATTGAGGCGAGATACTGTGTGAGGGCGGCATTAAAATACCGGGGACCTGTTTATATGCGCTTCGGGCGCTCCGCAGTGCCTGTCATCAATGACAGGGAGGATTACACGTTTGAGATGGGCAAGGGCGTTTTGCTCAGAGACGGCAGCGATGTGACATTGGTCGCAACCGGAATCTGTGTGGACAGTGCATTAAATGCCGCGCAGCTGCTCGAGGCAGACGGAGTCAGCGTCAGAGTGATCAACATGCATACGATTAAGCCTCTGGATGAGGAGATCATTTTAAAAGCGGCAAAGGAAACCGGGAAAATCGTGACGATCGAGGAGCATTCGATTATCGGCGGTCTCGGAAGTGCCGTCTGTGAGACGCTCAGTGAGAAATATCCGACGAAGGTGATGCGGATCGGCATCAACGATCAGTTCGGGGAATCGGCATCTGCGCAGGTGCTGTTCCATGAATACGGACTCGACGGAGAAGGCGTTTACAACAAAGTGAAAACCTTCTTATAAAGGATTTGAATCAGTCAGCCCCCTCTTTTATTTCTGTGCTGCCGGGATTTCCGGTATGACAAAAGTAAAAGAGGGGGATTTTAAGTTGTGATACCACTGAAAATATTATATAATGGATGTGGTTACTTTTTGACAACAACAATACATAGAGATGGAGGAACGCAGATGAAGAGAATTGGTATGTTGACAAGCGGCGGTGATTGTCAGGCACTCAATGCAGCGATGCGCGGTGTTGTAAAGAGTTTGTGCAATGCGAAGGAAGACGTGGAGATTTATGGATTTTTAAACGGTTATAAGGGATTCATTTACGGCGATTTCCGTATGCTGACCGGAGCAGATTTCAGTGGAATTCTGACAAAGGGCGGAACGATTCTCGGCAGCAGCAGAACTCCGTTTAAGCTTATGAGGGAACCGGACGAAAACGGGCTCGATAAGGTTGAGGCGATGAAACAGAACTATTATAAGCTCAAGCTCGACTGTATTGTCATTTTAGGCGGAAACGGAACGCACAAGACGGCGAATCTGCTCAGGGAGGAAGGACTCAACGTTGTCACGCTCCCTAAGACGATCGACAATGACCTCTGGGGAACGGATATGACCTTCGGCTTCCAGAGTGCTGTCAATATTGCGACAGATGCGATCGACTGTATTCATACAACGGCAGCTTCCCACGGAAGAGTGTTTATCGTTGAGGTCATGGGACACAAGGTCGGCTGGCTGACGCTCAACGCCGGAATGGCAGGCGGTGCCGATATCATACTGATTCCGGAAATTCCATACGACATCGATAAGGTTGTGAAGGCGATCGAGGATCGGGAAAAAAGAGGAAGCAAATTTACGATTCTTGCAGTCGCAGAGGGTGCGATTTCCAAAGCGGACGCAAAGCTCTCCAAAAAGGAGTACAAGGAGAAGCTCAAAAATTACAAATATCCGTCCGTTTCCTATGAGATTGCAGATGAGATTTTGAAACGAAGCGGCAAGGAAGTGCGCGTCACCGTTCCGGGACATACACAGAGGGGCGGTTCGCCGTGCCCGTACGACAGAGTGTTCGCTTCCCGTCTCGGCTCTGAGGCAGGCAAGCTGATCTTGGAGGGTGAGTACGGCTTTATGGTGGGCATCAAGAACCGTGAGATTATCAAAGTGCCGCTCGAGGATGTGGCAGGCAAGCTCAAGATGGTATCTCCGGATGCATCGATCGTGAAGGAAGCCAAGATGCTCGGCATCAGCTTCGGAGATTAAGGGCTGCCGGAGCAGGGCTGTGAGGAAAGATTGTTACCATTCACGGTCTAACCGTCCGCGAATGGTAACGCATATCGCCCATGCAAAATCGCCTGCGGCGATGGGCGATATGCCGGCAATTGTACCGTACCTGGGCTTCACTGCGCAGTAAATGCGCAGTGAGCAGTGAATAGTAACGAAAAACTGCGGCAGATGTGCAGGGCTGCATCAGAAATAGAAGATAAGGATTAGATAGGCATGTCATCTTATCAGGCGTTATACCGCAAGTTCCGCCCCCTCACATTTGACGATGTGAAGGGGCAGGAGCATATTGTAACAACACTGCAAAATCAAATAGAAAAAGACCGTCTCTCTCATGCGTATCTGTTCTGCGGAACAAGAGGAACCGGTAAGACGACGATTGCGAAAATTTTTGCAAAGGCAGTCAACTGTGAGCACCCACGCGGCGGCAATCCGTGCGGTGAGTGCGCATCATGCCAAAGGATTGCGGCAGGGGCAAGCATGAATGTGATCGAGATCGATGCCGCCTCCAACAACGGCGTGGACAATATCCGTGAAATTGTGGAACAGGTAGCTTATTCACCGGCAGAGGGGAAATATAAGGTTTATATTATCGATGAGGTGCATATGCTCTCCATAGGAGCATTTAATGCACTTTTAAAAACGCTCGAGGAGCCGCCCTCCTATGTCATTTTTATTCTGGCGACGACGGAGGCGCACAAAATTCCGATCACGATTCTCTCCAGATGTCAGAGATACGATTTTAAACGGATTTCCATCGACACCATTGCAGACAGACTCTCGGAGCTTGCCGGAAAGGAGCAGGTGGAGGTCGAGCCTCGTGCCATTCGCTACATTGCCAAATGCGGCGACGGCTCGATGCGTGATGCCTTAAGCCTGATGGATCAGGCGATTGCATTTCATTTGGGAGAAAAGCTGACGTATGATATGGTGCTGGACGTACTGGGGGCTGTCGATCAGGAGATATTCAGCCGGCTCATGCGCCATTTCATCGATCAGAATGTCACCGGCTGTATTTCCCTGCTCGAGGAAATCGTTATGCAGGGCAGGGAGCTGACGCAGTTTGTCAGTGATTTTACATGGTATCTGCGCAATCTGCTTCTTGTCAAAACCTCCGAGGAGGTGGAGGAGGTCATTGATGTGACGAGTGAGCAGCTGAGGCTTTTGCAGGAGGAGGCAGAGCAGCTGGGGGCAGATACGATCATGCGCTATATCCGCATTTTTTCCGAGCTGTCCGGCAAGCTGCGCTATGCGGCTGCGAAGCGTATTCTCGTGGAGATGACGATGATTAAAGTATGCCGGCCGGCGATGGAGCAGGATGTGACCTCTTTAGCGGAGCGAATTTCGGATATTGAGAGGAAGCTGGAGAAAGGCATTCCTGTCACGGCGGTGCAGCCTGCATATGTGCAGGATAGCGCAGCGCCTGCGGAGCCGAAGGTGAAACGGGAGCTTCCGGCAGCGATTCCGGACGATGTGAAGGAGCTTGTATCGAGATGGCAGGGAATTGTGGCAGGCATGGATCAGCCGATGAAGACACATCTGAAAAGCGCCCGGCTTTCGCTCGGAGGGGACAATCGGCTCATGATCGTCCTGCAGGACGGCATTGCATACGATTATTTTACAAAGGGCGAAGACCACGAGAAAAACAAGCAGATCTTGGAAAATCTGTTATCGCAGGCGGTACAGAAGGAAGTCAAGGTGATTCTGCAATCGATCGATAAAGCGGAGGACTTTGACGGACAGTACGTTGACCTCAGCTCTTTGATTCGGATGGACATTGAGGTTGAGGACGAATAGCGCCAGACAGACGGGGGGATAGACCCGCTGCCTGAAGCAATGAGATCGGACAGAGAAACAAACAGGAGGATTTATATCATGGCAAAACGTGGAGGATTTCCGGGAGGAATGCCGGGAAATATGAACAATCTGATGAAGCAGGCACAGCGTATGCAGAGACAGATGGAGGAGAGCCAGAAGGAGCTGGAGACAAAGGAGTACACGGCAAGCGCCGGAGGCGGTGCAGTGCAGGTGACAGTGACAGGCAAGCGGGAGGTTGTCAAGGTCAAGCTGGAAAAAGAGGCGATTGATCCGGACGACAGTGAAATGCTCGAGGATCTGATCATGGCGGCGACCAACGAGGCGCTCCGCATGGCAGAGGATGCGAGTCAGGAGGCTATGGCAAAGATGACCGGCGGACTGAATCTTCCGGGAGGGCTTCCGTTCTGATGGAACTGTACAGCGGATATATCAACAAGTTAATCGAAGAATTATCCTCGCTTCCCGGCATCGGCAATAAATCGGCGCAGAGGCTTGCCTTTTATCTCGTCAATCAGCCGAAAGACCGGATCGAGCGGTTTGCGAAGGTGCTTACGGATGCGAAGGAGCATGTCCGGTATTGCAGCAGCTGTTACACGCTGACCGATCAGGAAATCTGTCCGGTCTGCGCAAATGCCAAGAGAGACCATCGTATGATTATGGTAGTGGAAAATACGAGGGACATGACAGCATACGAAAAGACCGGAAAGTACGAGGGCGTGTACCACGTTCTGCACGGTGCAATCTCTCCGATGCTCGGCGTGGGACCGAATGACATTAAGCTTAAGGAGCTGATGCAGAGATTGC
This sequence comes from Lachnospiraceae bacterium, assembly GCA_017476765.1. Classification (GTDB taxonomy): domain Bacteria; phylum Bacillota; class Clostridia; order Lachnospirales; family Lachnospiraceae; genus JAFUZE01. The sequence continues at coordinate 645 of JAFUZE010000143.1, read as the reverse complement.
AGGACGAGGTCGATGAGGTCATCATCACCACCAACTCCAGTCTGGAGGGCGAGACGACGGCGATGTATATCAGCAAGCTGATCAAACCGACCGGAGTGAAGGTGACCAGAATTGCCAGCGGGGTACCGGTAGGCGGCGATTTGGAGTATATTGATGAGGTGACGCTTTTGCGGGCGCTTGAAGGCAGGGTGGAGCTGTAAGCGTGGACGCACAGCAAATACGAAAATGCCACGCCGGTATCGCAAAAGCCATTGCCTGCCCGCGCACCATTGCACCGGAAGCGCGGTCAGAAGCGGCGTGCGAGACGATCATGCGGGAAAGCTTGCACAAGGAGAACAACATGCAGCAGGACGAACTACAGAAAAAAAGAAATTCTTATCTGCTCCGGCTTTTTGTCGGTGCACTTGTTTTGTATTATGCCTACAGCCTTTATCGGAATCTTTCCGATGCCACCGGCACAAAGTGGTATGTGCTCGTTGTTTTTGCGGTTCTCTTTGCCGCTGCGGGGGCAGTGATGCTCCTAAACGGAGGCATCGGGCTGCTAAAATATGTGAATGCAGCACCGCCTGCGCAGGAGTTGCAGGAGGAGGCTCAGGACGAAGCTTTGGATGGAAGAGAAGAGGAAGCTTCAGGCGGAGTTCAGGG
>JAFUZE010000142.1 GCA_017476765.1 Lachnospiraceae bacterium | reverse complement strand
TATGTTTCTTAAGGAGCTGGGAATCGATGCTGTGACGCTGCCCCTGGAATGGAGCAGGCATGAGCTTGCAGCTTTTGAAGCTGCACTGCCGCAGCAGGAAGCAGAGCTTGTCGTATACGGATATCTGCCGCTGATGGAGACGGCGAACTGTATTTATAAGACAATGAAACGCTGCAGGCATGGCGAGGGAAAGCAGGATCTGTATCTGTCAGACCGATATCAGAAGCGCTTTTATGTTCTGACAGACTGTGAGAACTGCAAAAATACAATATTAAACAGCGTCCCGTTATCGTTGCACAAGGAAGCAGAGTCGCTTGGGCGCTATGGAAATCTTTGCTGCCGCCTGCGGTTTACGGTGGAAAGCGGCAGGCAGACACAGGAGCTGACGGAGCAGTTTATGCGGCTTCCGGGCGGAGAGCAGACGACATTTCCGCCGAAGGAGTTTACGACCGGACATTTCCGGAAAGGAGTATTGTAGGAATTTATGGCACATGTAATTTCAGATTTATCCAAATATGCACTGGTCATCATTATGGCAGTCTATACGCTGGAGTGCTTTGCCGTGTTCCGTCATAAGGATGAGGAGAAGCGGAGCGGCATTTATATGCGGCAGATCATCTGTATGTTCCTCATCCATTTTATCGGCTTTGCCGCAATCTGTCTCGAGACGAGTGATGCCTCATACATTATTCTGTACGGGATTCAGCAGATTCTGCTGTTTGCGACGATCGCCCTGTTCCGTGTCATTTATCCGGAGGCGAACAAGCTGATTGTCAACAATATGTGCATGCTTTTGTCGATCGGCTTTGTCGAGCTTACGAGATTATCCTACGATAAGAGTATCCGGCAGCTCAAAATCGTTGCGGCCTCTCTCGTGATCGGGCTTGTCATTCCGTATCTGATTTCAAAATTTGCGTTTTTGAGAAATCTGACGTGGATCTACGGCGGAATCGGCATTGCGGCACTCGGAACGGTTCTGATTTTCGGTGCGGTGACACATGGCGCTAAGATATCCTATTCCATTGGAGGCTTCGCCTTTCAGCCGTCTGAGTTCATCAAGATCGTGTTCGTCTTTTTCGTCGCAGGCATGCTGGCGAAGGCGAAGGACTTTGTTCATATACTGATTGCCTCGGGGGCTGCGGCGCTGCATGTAATCATACTCGTCGGCTCAAAGGATCTCGGAAGTGCGCTTATTTATTTTGTCGTGTATGTCTCGATGGTGTTCGTGGCAACGAGGAATTATCTCTATCTGCTTCTCGGTGTTGGGAGCGGGGCTTTGGCATCCGTGCTCGCCTACAGGCTTTTTGCGCATGTGCGTGTACGTGTGCTTGCGTTCCGAGACCCGTTCGGCTATATTGACACGGCGGGGTATCAGATTGCACAGTCGCTGTTTGCTATCGGTACCGGCGGATGGTTCGGCATGGGAATCTATCAGGGGCAGCCGACCGCCATTCCTTTCGTCGAGGAGGATTCCATTTTTTCGGCAATCGCTGAGGAATGGGGGCTTTTGTTTGCACTGTGCCTGATTCTTGTCTGCCTGAGCTGCTTTTTGATGTTCATGAACATTGCCACGAAGCAGAAGGATGATTTTTACAGACTTGTGGCAGTGGGAATCGGTGTCACATACATTTTCCAGATTTTCTTAACGATAGGAGGAGGAACACGCTTTATTCCGCTGACCGGTGTGACGCTGCCTCTCGTCAGCTATGGAGGAAGCAGCGTGCTTTCGACGATTATCATGTTTGCGATCATTGAAGGTCTGTATGTGGTTCGCTATAAAGAAGGAGTATGGAATGAGCAGGAATAATTCGAACGAATCCGGGAATAAGCAGCAGGAGCAGGGCAGAAAGAGAAGGAATACGGAAATTTATCTGCTGATCTATGTGTTTGTATTTCTGATGCTCGGAGTGATGGGACATCTCGTTTATTTTCAGCAGACCCAGAGGGAGACGACGATCAACAATTCCTATAATACAAGGCAGGAGCTTCTGGCAAGCCAGAATATCCGCGGGAAAATCCTGTCAGCGGACGGCGAGATTCTTGCACAGACACTTGTTGATGCGCAGGGCAACGAGACGAGGGAATATCCGTATAAGGAGCTGTTTGCCCATGTTGTCGGATACTCGACGAAAGGAAAGACCGGCGTGGAATCACTCGGGAACATCAATCTGCTCACATCCAATGCCTTTATCGGAGAGAAGATTCAAAACGAAATCGATTCAACAAAGAACTACGGAGATTCGATTGTGACGACGCTGAACGTCAAGCTTCAGCAGACGGCGTACGATGCGCTCGGAGTCTATTCCGGAGCAATTCTGGTGACGGAGGCAAAGACCGGAAAGGTTCTGGCAATGGTATCGAAGCCGGATTATGACCCGAATCAGATTGCGCAGATCTGGGAGCAGGTCATAAACGATGAGAAGAGCAGCGTTCTCGTGAACCGCGCGACGCAGGGCCTGTACCCGCCGGGCTCAACCTTCAAGATTGTTACCTCTCTGGAATATTTCAGGGAGAACGGAGGCGATGTGTCGGGCTATTCCTACCAGTGTAACGGCAGCTATCGGAGCGGTCAGGATAAGATCAGCTGTTATCACGGAACGAGCCACGGCAGTGTGGATTTCAAAAAGTCGTTTGAAAAGTCGTGCAACTCTTCGTATGTCAATATCGGACTGTCGCTCGATTTAAATAAGCTGTCGAAGACGGCGGAGGAGCTGTATTTCAACAAAGAGCTTCCGACGACTCTTCTCTCGGGCAAAAGCAGCTATGTCCTGACGGCTTCGGATGAGACGTATGACATTATGCAGACCTCGATCGGGCAGGGCAAGACCCAGATCACACCGCTTCACTTAAACATGCTCACACAGGCAATCGCGAACGGAGGACAGATGATGAAGCCGTATGTGATTGACCGTGTGGAAAACTATAAAGGCACACTCATCAAGCAGTACAGCAAAAGCGCCGCAGGAGAGATCATGAGTACGGAGGAGTCCGCCTTTTTGACGGAGCTGATGACCGGCGTTGTGGAGCGCGGTACGGCATCGAAGCTGTCCGGACTGTCATATACCGCAGCAGGAAAGACCGGCTCGGCGGAATTCAACGGTGTAAAGGAGGACTCCCATGCATGGTTCACGGGCTTTGCGCCGGCTGATGATCCGGAGATCTGTGTGACAATCATTGTGGAGGGAGCCGGATCGGGAGGTGATTACGCGGTTCCGATCGCGAAAAGAATATTCGACGCATATTTTTTGGAATAATGACTGTTTTTTGAAAATTTCGGCTATCTTTTTTGGTAAAAATAATGTATAATCTTGTTGTTAGGAGGTATTGTTTTATGTTTGATCAAATTTTTGGAAATTATCTGGTTTCAGCAAACAAACTGACAAAAGAGCAATTAGAGGAAGTTATCAGTTTGGAAAAGACCGTTCGTGTAAAGATGGGCTTGCTTGCTGTTGCGGAAAAAATGATGACAAAGGAACAGGCGGATGAGATCAACCAGTTACAGGCGATCAGGGACAAAAGGTTCGGTGATCTTGCTGTGGAAAAGGGGTATCTGACGGACGAGCAGATCGGTGTCCTGTTAAAGAAGCAGGGAAATATTTATATGCTGTTCGTGCAGACCGTCATCGATAAGGGCTATATGACGCTCGATGAAATTGAAAATGCGCTTGGACAGTATCAGACCGAAAATGCTCTGACCCGCTCCGATATGGACGATATGATCAGCGGCGATGTGGACAGAACCGTCCGTATCTTTCTTCCGGCGGGAAGCTCGGAATACTATGACAGAGTTTGCGGCCTTGCAATCCGCACAGTTATACGACTGATATCTTCGGGTGCTTATGTAAAGAAAGCATATTTTACGGATGAATTAAAAAGTGACAGATTTGCGGTGCAGAAGGTGGAGGGGGATATGACCCTGTATACCGGTTTTGCCGGAGAAGGGAACAATCTGCTGACAATCGCCGATTCCTATGCGAAGGAAGAATTCGGCACGGTTGATCTGGATGCGCTTGATTCGGTCGGAGAGTTTGTCAACTGTATCAACGGTCTCTTTGCCTCCGAGCTGAGCTGTGAGAATGTGAACATTGATATGCTTCCGCCGGAGTTTTTTGATCACGAGGTAACTTTAAAAGGGGAGCAGTTCTGTGTATTCCCGATTGTAATAGATGATAAGAGCGTGGATTTCGTCTTATCGATAGATTCCGATTTTTCGATTGATTAGGGGGTTAATAAAATGGCTAGTATTTTGATTGTAGATGATTCCAGAACTTCAAGGAAGATGCTTCGCAATCTGCTCGAGGAGAACGGACATACCGTTGCCGGGGAGGCAAAGGATGGTCAGGAAGGCGTGAATTTGGCAAAGGAGCTGCATCCGGATATTATTACTCTGGATATCACGATGCCGGTTCTCGACGGTATCGGCGCATTGGAGGCAATCAAGCAGGATAACCCGAATGCAAGGGTAATCATGGTGACGGCAGCCGGACAGAAGGACAAGATTGTCAAGGCGGTCAAGCTTGGGGCGAGCGAGTTTGTTTCCAAGCCATATGAGCCGAAGCTGTTTTTGGATACCATCGAAGCGGTTATGAATAAGTAGAACAGTTTGAAGCTGTATTTTCATGCATCGGTTACTTTTGTCTCTTTATACAGTAATAGCTGTTCCGTGAAATTTCTTCTGTTTTGGTTGTAAATTCTTTACAAATGTTTTATACTTGTCTTAGGTCGTAAAGACACACCAAATACAGGAGGGATTGCAATGATTGAAGCAACGAGCTGTGGCGGTGTGGATATTTATAGAGGTAAGATTCTTCTATTGAATAAAAATTACAGGAATAAATATGAAGGATGGGTATTACCAAAGGGAACAGTAGAAGCTGGAGAGGAATATAAGGATACAGCACTGCGCGAAGTACTGGAGGAATCCGGTGCGAAAGCAACCATAATCAAATATGTAGGCAGGAGTGTGTACACCTTTAACGTGCCGGAGGATGTGGTCGAGAAGGAGGTACACTGGTATTTGATGATGGCAGACAGCTATTATAGCAAACCACAACGCGAGGAATATTTTGTAGATTCAGGGTTTTATAAGTATCACGAGGCATACCATTTGCTGAAATTCTCGAACGAAAAACAGGTTTTGGAGAAAGCGTACAATGAGTATTTGGATATGAAGCGTGCAAACCTCTGGGGCAGCAAGAAGTATTACAAGTAAAGATCGGTGGGGAAACCTGAATAGGATGACAATCCCTGCTTTTGTGTCCGGGTGAATCGCCGGATGTGAAAGCAGGGATTTTGTTGTTTGCTTCGGGAAGCAGCTTCATAAACCGGATTCAGGAGACTTGCTTTCATAATTTGCTTCGGGAAGCTTCTTTATGCGGGGCGGGACTGCTCATCAGAGCACCGCCTGTACCGTGACATCGGGAAACCGCAGCAGATCAAAAATTTTGCCGTCCGCAGTTTTGATCAGCGGACAGGAGAGCGCATCGGGGTTGATGAAAAGGACATCTCCCTCTACATCGTTGCTTAAGCGGACCGTTCTGCCGATCTGGGATTCGGCAATTTTGCCCAGAATTGTTTTGAGAATCAGAATATCGTATTTCTCAAAGCCCTGCCGCTCAAAATTGCGGATGACCTGAAAAGGAGTGAGGCTTTGCCGATAGACGCGGGCGGAGGTCATTGCCTCATAGACATCGACAATGCTGATGTACTTGGAAAAAGTATCGATCGCATCGCCTTTAAGACCGTTCGGATATCCCGAGCCGTCACAGCGCTCGTGATGGTGCAGCGTGCAGGTTTTGATCCGTTCGTTGATATTCTGATGCCGCAGTAATTCGTATCCGAGGAAGGTATGTGTCTGCATCAGCAGCGTTTCCTCAGTCGTGAGCTTGTCCGGCTTCCAGATGAGCTCTTCGGGAAGACAGAGCTTGCCGATGTCATAAAAAAAGCCGCAAAGCGTAAAGAGCTTTAAATCGTTTCCCGTCAAACCAATCCATCTCCCGAATACGGTGCTGATCAGTGCGGCGTTGAGCATATGGGCGTAGGTCATCTCATCCTCGTTCGGAACCAGGTGATAGAGCATATCCAATATTTGCTCCTCCGTCTTACAGCAGGCAAAAATCTGATCGTGGATGCTCAAAAGGTATGAGGTGTTGACCGGAGTGTGATCCTTAAGAAAGGAATCGATCATAAATTTGTAGGCACTTAAGTTGTTGGAATAGACGGTCTCGAACTGTTTGAAGCTCCGGCTCAAACGAATGCGCTCGTATCTTGTTGCGGCAAAATCCTCCGGTTCCTTGATATCCACGCACATAATCGAGTGACGGGACAGTCTGGCAATCAAATCCTTATTCACTTTTTCTGCCTCTTTGGCAATCAGCTTTCCTTTGAAGGAATAGACATCTCCTGCCAGAACCATTCCGTCTTGGAGCGCCATTGTGGCGATGGATTTCATGCGGGTCTCCTTTGCTGCCGTGCCGGATACTGACTGCCGGTCACAGAGTAATCAGCGTTACCACTCGCGGACGGTTAGACCGTGAATGGTAACTAATCAGTAATAGTATAGGCTATTTTGGGGATAAAAGCAACTTATGAGGTTGACATGTTATAGGAATTTCAACTATAATATGCTTGAATTGCCCGTGAAAAGTATTTTAAGCCTCTTGCCAACAACAGGCAGGAGGCTTATTTTCAGAGAAATGATGTGGATGAGCAGCGGTAACAGACGGAGGCAAGCGAGGAAGAAGAATGTATTTTTACAGAGGAATTTACTGTGACGAAAAATTACAGAGAAGAAAAAAGAAAATACTTCGCAGACTCCGCATGAATGTCGGACAGATTTCGGTCTATACGATTTCACTTGCATCCGGCAGAGATCTGTTTGACATTATGCACTGTGCAAATTTCAAACAGAAAAATTATGATAGGAGCGGGCTGTATATTATCGGAATCGCTTCATCCTACCGGGAGGCAGTGAATCTGGTGCAGCGGATGGTTATGGATTTTTATGAAAAATACGGTACCTTCCGATTTAAAGAATTTTTATTAGAAAACAGCAAGGACTGGTATTGAGTTGAGCGTTATTTTGACCATTTTAAAAATCATAGGAATTGTGCTGCTCGTATTGCTCCTTGTCCTTCTTCTGCTCGCTTTGCTGATTTTGTTTGTGCCGGTCCGTTATCAGGTA
>JAFUZE010000141.1 GCA_017476765.1 Lachnospiraceae bacterium | reverse complement strand
GCTCGGACACAGCCGTAATACCGACACCCGGTGCAACCAGATCCGGCTTGGTCAGCCCGAGCACGCGGTCTGTCTGGTTTACATAACCCCTTCCCGAGAAAGGAGCATAGCTGTTGTAGACTGCATCGTAGGCACCGACTGTAATGACCTTCGTTGCGGTAGAAGGAATCGTGAGCGTCCTCTCGACCGTCGGGACAAAGAAATGCGTGTTCAGGCTGCGGACTGTCTGACTCGGCATATAGAGATTGTACTCGCCGGATACGATGCGGACAGGCGTCAGGACGATCTGCCAAATACCTCTTGTCAATTATCTGCCCTGCGGCATATGGTTTATATAAATTTCCTCCAAAACAACATAAGGCTTTGGAAAACCGACATAGACAAGCACCTCCTCCTCGTCCAGCACATATCTCGTCGTCCCCTCCACTGCCGTGTCGATAACGCGTTCACTTCCGGACGGATGGACAAGGCGGACGGAAAAAAGATCCGTGTAGCTCTTCCACAGCTGGAGATTCAGGTTCGACTCATACTCTCCGACCGCAAATTCAATCCGCATTTCCTCACCGGAGGAAAGGTTTCCCGAAGCATGCCCTCCCGCTGCGCCCTCGTTCCCGCTGCCTACACAGACAACGCACCGTCCGATCTCCGACACATTGTCCAAAAACCGCTCCACTAAAGAGGTTCCGTTGTGAGAGCCGTAGGTATTGCCAAAGCTTAAATTGATGGCGACCGGCATCCCCATCTCCTGCGCCTTCTTCACGACATAGGTAAAGGCACGCATCAGATTCGTCGTCATCGGAAAGCTTCCCTGTCCTCTTGTGTCCAGCTTGACGATGAGCAGTCTGCTCCCTGTCGCCACTCCGTCCGCCCTCCGGTCCTCCGCACCGTATGTCCTGCCTGCGGCAATCGAGCAGACCGCCGTTCCGTGTCCGGTCACATCCCTGCTCGGCACGATCGCATACGCCTCCTGCCGGCTGCCCGCACGGAGCGCTTCATCAATCTGCTCCGACGAAAATTCCGTTCCCAGGCTCTGGTCATACAGATATGCGATTCTCGTTGTCCCATCCGCATTCCGAAAGGCATCGTTATAGTAATCAATTCCCGAATCAATCACCGCGACCAACACTCCCTGCCCGGTCAGATACGGGTCATTTCTCGTCACCTCCACGATGCACGACGAAAAGTTTGCATCCAGATCGCCCGGATAGAGAAGCTTCGGCTTTTCAATGTACTCAATCTGTTCCACCTCTGCCAGCAGAGGAATATAAGATTCCGGCAATGTGATGATTCCGTATCCGGCGATCAGCTCCTCCACGATAATATTTTCACCGGCAAGTCCGGCGATACTTCCATTATACTTGACAATGACCTCCCAGACAGGCTCCTCCTGCTCTGCGCCAACGATCCCTGCCGATAAATTGGGAGAGCTTCGGAGCTCCTCACTCGTCGCGTCGAGACTTAAGGAGAGCAGATTTTCAATTTTTTCACTTTCAGGCATATCGGCACCTTCCGCATCATTTGTAATCATATTATGTTCCCTGCTTTCAGTATTGCATGTTCCAATAATGCATTTTGCCGTATTGCTTAAATCGGCTTGACATATAGCATAGACTGTCAAAAAAGTGTACGATATATAAACAATAAAATAACTAAAAAGCAAAGGAGACTCACTATGGAAAATTTACAGACGCTCATAAAAAGCTATTTGGACTATTGCAGGCATCAGAAAATATTAGACAGCAAAACGCTCAAGGCTTACGAGATTGATTTAAGACAGTTTGCGGAAGAAATACCGCAATCCGATGTTTCGGCAATCACTCCGCACATCATGGAAGATTTTATTGCTGTGCTTCACCGCAGGTATCAGCCTAAGACCGTGAAAAGAAAAATTGCATCCGTAAAAGCCTTCTTCCACTATCTCGAATACAGGGAGCTCCTTGACCGCAATCCGTTTAACAAGATACAGATCAAGTTCCGGGAACCCGTCATATTGCCAAAGACCATCCCTCTCCATACGCTGGAGCTTTTTCTCACGACGATCTACCGGCAGCGCGCCGATGCAAAGACCGCCTACCAGCGCCGCAACGCTTTGAGGGACGCTGCCGTGGCGGAGCTTTTATTTGCTACAGGAATGCGGATTTCCGAGCTCTGCTCCCTGGAAACGAAGGATGTCAGCTTCTGCGACCGGACGATCTTAATCTACGGAAAGGGTGCGAAGGAGCGGCGGATACAAATCGGAAATGAGGACGTGCTGAACGTATTAGCCCAATATCGAAAGGAATTTTATACGGAAATGCAAGGCTGCAATCACTTTTTCGTCAATCAGACCGGCAGGGCATTGTCCGATCAGTCGGTTCGCAGAATGCTGAACAAATATGCCTCTCTTGCTTCGATCGAGCTTCATATTACTCCGCATATGTTCCGCCATACGTTCGCGACAAGCCTTTTGGAAGCGGATGTCGATATCCGCTATATTCAGGAGATGCTCGGACACAGCTCCATTCATATTACGGAGATCTATACCCACGTCGCCATGTCAAAGCAGCGGGATATTCTGACAACCAAGCATCCCCGAAAGAATTTTCGCATTTAGATTCTCCAAAAAGCAAGACCACCGACTGAGCCGATGGTCTTGCTTCGCTTTGTGAAAGCGATGGTTCCTGTATGTTTTTAGTCTTCCGTCTTTGCGCTTTCTCTCGCTTCCTGACGTCTTCTCTTTCTCTGTTCCTTCTTTTTCTGCACCAGTCTTCCTAAGAAAAATGCACCGAAGAGCAGAACCGGCAATGCGACCGCACCGACTGCATGACAGAGAAAGATTTTCCTTCTTCTATCCTCATTCAAGGTATCTACTGCCTTTTTAATCGCCTCGATTTTTTCCCTCGTAAAATCCGTCACCTCATTGATGTTACTCTGAAAATCCATAAAAAGTACCTCCTTCGCATTCGTATATACGAATGATAATATAAGCTGACACTTTTGTCAAATTTAAGCTTATCGGTTCGATCCGTGACCGATAACGGCAATTTGGACAGGAACATCTTACTTTAAGCTTTCTTTTTTGTGACGGTTCCCTTCTCCTGCATAAATGCCGGATGGTAGGAGAGCTTTGCCTTGCGCAGTCCTTCCTCGCCGGCATCGTCCTCACGGTTGATATAGCGGTAGTCCGCCGCCGCATGCTTCACGAACTGCTGGTTGATCATCGGGTAGGCACCCGGAATGTCCGCATATGCCTTTTCAATGTGAACGACAAAGGTATCGTCACAGCACGCTTCCCCGACGGAAACCGCTATGACCCTGCCGTCTAAACGAATCAGACCGCCTGTCAGTCCAAGCTCCTCCAGCTTCTCGAGCGAACGCAGTGTCACACACAGCTCATTGCACTTTTTTTGATTTCCGGTGCAGTCGTTCATCTCACGCCATTTCTGCACCATCTCGACGCATTCCGCCCGGTTCTCCGGTGTAATGAACTCAAAGCTCCAGTCCTCATGCTCCGATAAAAATTTATTGATATGATTCCGCTTGCTGTGCAGCTTTTTCCCCGACAGATTCATCAGCTTCTCGGACTCATAAATATAGTCCGCCGCATCCCTTTCATATGCGATCTCAAAGCTACCGGGGAAAAGCTCCTCAAGCACCTCAAACTGCTCAGGGGTGACGGAATACATCCGAAACGACCACCCCTGTTCCTCAAAATAGGCAACAAGCGCCTCGACTGCTTCCTTCACATGCTCCTTGCCGAGCGGGAAGCTGACGGAACAGTGCTGCTCGCCCGATAAAAAGACGAGCGCCCCCTCCACGATTGCATACCGCAGCTGAAAAAAAGGAGACCAGAGCACATTGTTGCCAAAGGTAAAATCGCAGCTTCTCGACTGCTCCTTTTTGTAATAAGACTGAATGAGTTCTTTGTCCTCTAACTCGATATCCTTCCATTGAATTTCCATAATGTTATGATTCTCTCTTTCGCCTGATCAAATATCTGTTCTCTAACTGTATATCATAACACCGATGAACCGGACAAGGCAACGTGTGCACTGAAAAAAATACATTTATCTGGAAGGCATCATTCGGATAATACGTCCTGCAAATTCGTTGAAATTCTGCGTCTGTAAAATCACCTTTCCCGGTCCGGTCAGTCTTGTCAGAAACAGTCCTTCTCCGCCGAGGAAGATATTTTTGAGCCCCTTCACCGTCTCGACCTCGTAAGCTACCGTCTTTTCAAAACCAACTACATTACCCGTATCCACCTTGATCACTTCGCCCGGTGCCAGATCCTTAATGACCTTATTTCCGTCGATTTCCAAAAACAACATCCCGCTTCCGCTCATATCCTGCAGGATGAAGCCCTCACCGCCGAAAAAGCCGGCGGAAAGCTTTCTGCTGAACGTGACGGATAAATTGACGCTCTCCTGCGCACAGAGAAACGCTCCCTTCTGGCAGACCAGCCCGTGCATGTGATCCATATTGATCGGAAGCACTTCACCCGGCACCGTCGAAGCGAATGCCACGACCGCTCCGGGTCTCTGCGCTTTGTAGGACGCCATGAACAGTGATTCTCCCGAAAGCATTCTGCCGAGACCCTTTCCGAGACCTCCGCGCATATTCGAATCCATCTCAATACCCTCGGACATCCATGCCATACCGCCGGACTGTGTAAACATGCTCTCTCCGGCTGCGTCGAAGGTAACCTCCACCGCCGGCATCGTATCACCGATAATTTTATACTGCACTCGATTTTTCCTCCTTTTTGCCTAACAATAGTATGATTACAGGTAAATGCTGCATCCTCTCTTTGGCGCGTGAATAGTAACTTAAAAATCTACCTCTGTGTCATAGTAGCAGCACTTGAGAAGCTTCTCCATCTCCTCCTGGCTCGGCTGGCGCGGATTGGAGCCCGTGCAGGCATCGAGAATCGCGTTCGCCGCAATATCAGGAAGCCTCTCAAGGAACACTTCCTCCGGCACAAAGCCCTTCTCTGTCGGATAGCTGTCCGCACCATACCGGCTGATGCAGTGAGGAATGTTCAGATCCTCGTTCATCTGACGGAGATAGTCAATCAAAAGCTTTACCTTCTCATCCGGTGTACTGCCGCCAAGCCCCATAAAATCTACAATTTCTCCATAACGCGCTTTGGCGGTCTCATCCTTTGCATTAAACGCAATAACCTTGGGCAGATACATCGCATTTGCTGCCCCGTGAATGATATGTGCTCCGTAATCGGCAAAGGCTGCTCCTGTCTTATGCGCCATCGAATGTACGATACCCAAAAGTGCATTGGAAAATGCCATTCCCGCAAGGCACTGTGCATTGTGCATGGAATCCCTCTTCTCCATATCTCCGTTGTAGGAGCCTACCAGATCGCGCTGAATCATCCGAATCGCATACAGCGCAAGCGGATCGGTAAAATCGCAGTTTGCTGTGGAAACATATGCCTCAATCGCATGTGTGATCGCATCCATTCCGGTGTGCGCCACAAGCTTCTGCGGCATTGTCTCTGCCAGCTCAGGGTCTACGATCGCCACATCCGGCGTGATCTCAAAGTCCGCAATCGGATACTTGATTCCCTTTTCATAGTCCGTAATAATCGAAAATGCCGTTACCTCCGTCGCCGTTCCGGATGTCGAGGAGATTGCGCAGAAATGCGCCTTCTGTCTCAGCTTCGGAAGACCAAACACCTTGCACATATCCTCAAACGTCGTATCCGGATATTCGTATTTGATCCACATTGCTTTGGCAGCATCAATCGGTGAACCGCCGCCGATCGCCACAATCCAGTCCGGTTCAAACTCCGCCATCGCTGCGGCCCCCTTCATCACAGTCTCCACCGACGGATCCGGTTCGATTCCCTCGAACAGCTGCACTTCCATTCCTGCCTCCTCCAGATACTGCTTTGCCTTGTCAAGGAAGCCGAAACGCTTCATGGAACCGCCGCCCACACAAATCATCGCTTTCTTTCCCTCGAAGGACTTGAGCGCCTCCAGAGCACCCTTGCCGTGATACAAATCTCTTGGTAACGTAAATCTTGCCATGATAACCTCCATTCTGCCACGCCTTTGTGACATTTCCAATACTTTGGTACATCTATTCAGTTGTATGTCTATCATACCATTTTCAAAGGATTTTTGCTACTATATTCCTGATTTAGCTGTCAAAATACAAAATCACCGGTTCTTTCGGAAAATCACGCTGCATACTGCAGCAGGCATAATGAAACCCGTCGTCCGCAAAATATTCTTTGAGGTAGTATCGCTCCTGTGTGACCGGATTGACAAGAGGCGTCTTTATACAGGAATATACGCCATCCTCCCGTCCGTTATGACTGCTGTTTTCCCGGATGGCATCCATCACGGAAAAAGTGTGCATCTCCAGATTCATTCCGAGACCGCACGCCTTCATAAAGCTTTCCTTGAGCGTCCATATCCGATAAAACAAATCCTCTGTCTCCTTCCGGGCATCTCCCGTCAGCGCAAGCGCCTCATACTCATCGGGATGAAAAAATCTTTTGGCGACCTCAAGCCTTGCCAGATTATGGCTCTCCACATCGCAGCCAACCGGAGCCTCATCAAAAATACCGATGACCCGCTCGCCGGAATGGGACAGATTAAATTCTACTTTTTTATCACAGCCTGACAAATACGGCTTCCCATACTCCCCGTATGCAACCTGAATGTCATCATAGCATATGCCTTTTCGCAATAGTCCTTCCCTCAGAACAAGTCCCGCAAGAAGCGTCAGCTCCTGATCCTTTCGAAAGTGCATCCGATCCACCTTGTCCGCTCTCTGCGGGCTTACCATGCCATAATAATAGCGAAAGTTCTCTTCCTCCTTCAAAAAATCGGTTTTCGCAATATATACCTCCATGACATTCCTCTCCTCCAATAGTCATTATAGAAAACTTCCGGAGGGATTTCCACCTTTTTTCCGGTTCCTCTGTTTACTCTCTGTTCTCAATCGGAAAAAAACGTCGGTTCTTGGTGTGAGTACTGTGCACTAGTACCGTTACGTTTTTCATGGAGTGAGATGCCTGAGCCCTTAGCGAGGTCTTTTCGAGCTTAGTGCGAAGGTATGCGTTAGCTGCGTGCTCCGAAGAGTAATATCGAGCACCGAAAGCTGTATACAGAGCAGTGACCGGATTAAGCGATTGCCCTGCTGCTGTGGGGGTATCCCTTGACCCCAAGACTCCGCTTGAGGTATAATAAATCCGTATTTTTCTTATGTACAATGCATAACCATTATATAATACATAACCATCAACCCATACAGAAAACAGAAGCAGAGTGGAAAAGAATGGAAAAACAAACGAAAACAGAACTCAAACGAAATATATCACCGCTCACCGCCTGGTCGCTGGCATTTGGATGCATGATCGGATGGGGCGCCTTCGTCATGCCGGGCACGAGCTTTCTGCCTCTTGCCGGACCTCTCGGAACAGCGGTCGCACTCGGCATCGCAGCGGTCATCATGCTCATCATCGGCGTGAACTACCATTATATGATTGGTCGGCATCCGAGGGCAGGCGGCGCATTTGCCTACACGCAAATGGCATTCGGATACGAGCATTCCTTCCTCTGCGCATGGTTTGTCGGATTATCCTATATCTCCATTATACCGCTGAGTGCGACCGCACTTCCGATTATCGCAAAAGCACTTCTGGGCGATGTGTTTCAGTTCGGCTTCCACTATCGGATAGCGGGAAACGAGGTCTATCTCGGAGAGATCCTGCTCTCCGCAGGCACACTGCTTCTTCTGCTTGCCCTCTGCAGCTGCGGCACAAGACTCGCAGGCACAGTGCAGACGATTCTATGTGCGGTTCTCTTGATTGGCGTTCTCGTCATCGCTGCCGCCTTCTTTCAAAATTCCGGCACTGTTTTCACCAACCTGTCTCCCGCTTTTTTGCCGGATTCCAAAATCTTAGGACAGGTATTATCCGTTGCACTGCTCGCTCCGTGGGCATTCATGGGCTTTGAGACGATTTCACAGACCTCCTCGGAATTCTGGTTTCCATCCAAAAAGTCATTCTCCGTCATCGCAGCCTCGATCGGACTTGGTCTGCTTATGTATGTTCTGCTTGGCACAATCAGTATCTCTGTGATTCCGGAGGGCTATGACAGTTGGGTTTCCTATCTTCACGATTTGCCTCACCTCGACGGACCTTCATCGATTCCGGTCTTCTACGCTGCAAACGGACTGCTCGGTCATACCGGGCTTGTTGTGCTTTCTGCTGCGGCAATTTGCGCTGTTCTGACCGGAATGATCGGCTTTTCGATTGCCGGAAGCCGGCTTTTGTATTCGATGTCCGACAATCATATTCTGCCGGAGTGGTTCTCTGCCCTGAGCCGGCGTCAGACACCGCAGCATGCCTACCTCTTCCTTCTGCTCCTTTCCGTTCCCGTCACATTCATCGGAAAGCCTGCACTTGGCTGGATGATCGATATTGCCTCCTTCGGTGCGGTCATCGGCTATGGCTACACCTCTGCTGCGGCCTACAAATTCGCCCGTACAGACGGCAGCAAACGGATTCAGTTTACCGGTGCTTTTGGCGTGATTATGTCTCTTCTTTTCACGCTTCTGCTCTTGATTCCGACGCCTTTCTCAGGCAGTCTCCCTGATCGGGAGGCTTACCTCGGGCTTGCAGTCTGGATCACGCTCGGTTTTGTATTTTATCTGCTCTCCTTCGGCAAAAAATACCGGAAGCTTTCCGGCAGACCGGCAGGGATTGCAATCGCTCTGATGCTCCTCGTTTTCTACTGTACGTCCATGTGGTTCATCGAGACGATTGAAAAAGCGTTCGCCTCCTACCATCCGTCACAGCAGGATACGAATGCGTTTCACTCGACGCTGCTCTTAAGCAGCATCATCCAGCTGCTTTTGCTCTTTGTCACACTGCTTGCGATACTGGCGATTTATAAAGCAATGCGCAAAAAGCACTTTGAGCTGGAGCTGGAAAAGGTGCAGGCGAAGGAGGAAAGCAAGGTTAAAAACGACTTTTTGTCCAATATGTCACACGATATCCGCACGCCGATGAATGCCATTATGGGTTTCACCAATCTTGCATTAAACAGCAAGGATGATATGGAAAAGACACAGGACTACCTGTCTAAAATACAGGCATCCGGCAATCAGCTTGTGTTATTCATCAATGATGTGCTTGAGATGGGACGGTTCCAAAGCGGTCAGACCCAGCTTGCGGAGACCGAGTGCAGCCTCTCGGAAATACTGCATGATCTTGGCACAATGGTCTACGGACAGGTGCAGGAGAAAAATCAAAAGCTGCAGATGTCAACGATCAACGTGAGGGATGAATATGTATACTGCGACAAGCTGCGCTTGAATCAGGTACTGATCAATCTGGTAAGCAATGCGGTCAAATTCACCCCGGAGGGCGGCATCATTTCTGTCAGCCTTCTGCAAAATGTCAATGACGCACCCGAAGGCTACGGTTCCTATGAGCTTCGTATCCGGGACACGGGCATCGGTATGGATCGTGAGTTTACCGACCGGATTTTTGAACCGTTTGAACGGGAGCATACTTCTGCTGCAGAAGGCCGGCATAGTACCGGACTTGGTATGGCGATCACCAAGAGCATCATTGATCTGATGCATGGAACAATCGAGGTCGTCACCACTCCGGGCAGAGGCACCAAATTTACGATCAGGGTCAATTTGAGACTTCAAAATAATCCACATCCGGAACCTATTCCGGAGCTGAATGGGACACATGCACTTGTCATAGACGGCGACTTAGATGCCTGCAACGGCACATCAAAGCTTCTCGTCGATCTGGGAATGCGTGCCGAGTGGACGACCTCCGGGCAGGAGGCAGTTCAGCTGGCGGAGCAGGCTGTAAAGGAGAATGACAGCTTCGGTCTCTACATCATTGACCGTACGCTGCCGGATATGGACGGTCTGGACATCAGCAGACAGATCGTGAAGCTCTCCGGAGTGAACACCCCGCTCATTCTTATGACCACTTACGATAAGCTCAGTATCCGCTATCAGGCTGTCGCCGCCGGTGTCAACGGCTTTTGCAGCAAGCCGGTATTTCTGTCAGACCTGCGTCTGGCACTGACGCGCATGATCGGCAGCATCGAGCCTGCAGAAGATGACAGCGAGCCACTGCTTGAGGCAGCGGAAGCGGCGGAGGAAATCGATTTCACCGGCAAACGCATCCTGCTGGTCGATGACAATGAAATCAACCGTGAGGTAGCCCTCTCCATATTGGATATGTACGGCTTTGTTCTGGAGGAAGCGGCGGACGGTAATGATGCCGTAGAAAAGGTTGCAAGCTCTGCGCCGGGCTACTATGATGTCGTGCTGATGGATATTCAGATGCCGGTTATGAACGGCTACGAAGCGACAAAGGCGATCCGTGCACTCGACGATCCGCAGCGGAGCGGACTTCCTATCATTGCGATGACCGCCAATGCTTTTGAGGAGGACAAACGGGAGGCAATGGCATCCGGCATGAACGGACACATTGCCAAGCCGATCGATATCGATCTGCTGTTAGAGCTTCTCGGTAAACTTCTAAGAGAAAACTGATAGGGAATCGGATGTTTCAATTACCCACACTCTCGTGTAGATGATACAAAAAACAGCGAAAGCAACGGGCCAATACCATGCTATGAATTGACCCGTTGCTTTTATTCCTATCTTACACGGATTTCACTCCGTCTTAATTCTGCCAGTCGACCTGAATCTGTCCGGTACCGGTTGCTGCGGTCGCTGCCACATGGTTGCTTCCGCTCTCCCAGACAACATTTCCGGCTCCATCCTTTTTGATGAACTTAAATTCGATCGTTTTTCCTGCAGGCACGCTCACATCATAAAACCATGTCGGGTACGATGCAATACTCTGTGTCGAGTTAAAGAACGGTCCGATTGCCTTATCCGGATTCCAGCCACCGAGCTCCTCCACATTTCCCACCAGATATACGCTTGTTCCGTAGGAGGTCTGTGCATTGTTCACAAGGAACCTGACAGCCGCCTGATGACCGGTCAGCACGCGGAACGAGCTGTACTGGCTGCTCTGCCCTGCCGCATTTGTCACGGTAATCTTGTAGGTGCCTGCTGAAACGGAAGGAACCTTCGCCTCAATGAGCGAATCAGACCAGCTGACTACCTCTGCCTGTGTGCTGCCGAATTTCACACTGCCTGCATTTGCGCCAAAGCCCCTACCCGAAATCGTAACTGTATTGCCTGCAATTCCGATGGAAGAATCCACATTTCCGATTCCGATATCATTTGCCTGTGCGGTATACGTCCAGACTGCTGCCGCACCCGCTCCCAGTGTAAAACCGTTTACTGCTCCATTGCTTCCGACATGAATTGAATTTCCGTTCATAAGACCACCAAGCTCATCCGTATAATCGCCTGCCGGCAGGCTTGTGTACAGACCGCTGATGGCATAGCTCTGGTTCTGATTCCTGTTCACGGCAATGAGTGCCACATCCTGTCCGAACTGACGCTCATAGATCAGCACATCGCTGTTCATCCAGCGCTCCTTTGTCGTACCGTATGCCAAAGCGGAATTGCTTTTTCTCAGCGGTGCCAGTGCGCCGATAATCTGATATGCCGTAGAGGACGTGTCAAAGCTTGTCATATCGCCTCTGTTATACGGGTCAGTCGTTCCCTGCAGATACTGCTCGGAGCCATAATAGATCGTCGGTACGCCCCTGGAAGTCAGCAGCACGACATATGCCTCGTTGACATCCGCACTGTCCTGTCCGCTCAGCGTCATGAAACGGCTCATGTCATGGTTGTCGATAAAGGTCACCTGATCATTGACTTCGTCAAAATCATTCTGCGTATCTGCCATGACCTGATACAGCTCCTCCATCGTGCTCGATTCCTCTCCGATCGCATTTCTCACAGCGTTCGCAAAACGGAAATCCAAAAGACTCATTCCGCTGCCGTTTGCAAAACTTGTCATCTCCGTATCGTTTGCCGTCCCTCCGGTGAACCACTCTCCGAAGACAAACACGTTGTGCTCCTCATAAATGTCGTTCAGCCAGTTTGTCTGCCAGCCCATCGGCATGTGCTTTACCGCATCGACGCGGATTCCATCGACTCCCAGATCGAGCCACTTGTCGATCGCGTCCTTCATGTAGGAATCCACCGTCGAATTTAATTGATTCAAATCTCCCAGACCGTACATGCTGTGATAAATTCCGTGCTCATACGTACTGAAATCCGTCCAGCTTTCATGATTGAACAGTCCCTGAGAGTCATTGGAAAATGTCCCGACAAGCGTCCCGGAACGATACAATGCGCCGTCCTCCGGAAAGGTAATGCCGGCATATTCCGCCGTTGATGTATGGTTCGGTGCAAAATCAATGACAATCTTGATGCCATGTGCATGCGCCGTCTGAAGTAATGTTGTAAAATCATCCTTTGTTCCGAAAGCAGAATTGGTGTTAAAAAAGTCCTTTGCCCAATATCCGTGGTAGGATGCGCAGCCGTTGCTCGGATCGAGTGTCATGATATTTTCCACCGGTGATGAAATCCAGAGTGCACTGACACCCATACCCGTAAAGTAACTATCCTCTATCTTTTGTGTAATTCCTGCCCAGTCTCCGCCGTGATATTTGGTCATATCACCCGTATCAAAGATAGCCCCGGTAGGATTGTTGCTGCTGTCGCCGTCCAGAAAACGGTCGGTGACGATCTGGTAGATGACATCTGTCGAAAATCCTGCCTTGTTTTCTACATCCGCATCTGTTTTTGCATAGACGCTGATGCTGCTAAGAAGGCTGACCCCCGCTGCAAACGCCACTCCCACTAACCACTTGTTGAATTCCCTTTTTTTCATTCTTTCTCTCCTTTCAGATGTTGATTTCTTAGGCATTTACGAAGCTCCCCTGTCCATCACCACAAATGACTTCGCAATGCCCGGTTTCATTTATCCCTTCACAGCCCCTTCCGCGATTCCGTTCACCATGTTTTTCACAAGGCAGAAGTACAGAATGACGATCGGTACTGCTATGAAGACGCTCCCCGCTGCGAATCTTGCAAATTCGGTCTCATCCAGACTCATCAAACCGACTGCGACCGTATACAGATCCTTTTCCTTTAATAAAAGCTTCGGCAGGATAAAATCACTCCAGGGCCATGTAAAGGAAGTCAGTGCCGTGTAAACGATGATCGGCTTTGACAGCGGCAGATGAATTTTTAAAAAGATCTGAAAATTCGTTGCCCCGTCGATCTTTGCCGCCTCGCTGATCGCTTTCGGAATCGTGTCAAAGAAACCTTTTTGCGTTAAATATCCCATTGGTGCCCCTGCTGCGTAGATCAAAACCAGTCCCCACAACCGGTTGATCAGTCCGAACTGCGTCATCAAAAGATACACAGCAGTCATTCCCATAAAGGACGGAAACATTCCGAGTATCATAGTTGCCTTCATCAACGGTTTTCTCGACCGGAACTCAAATTTGGACATCGTGTACGCGGTGAGAATCGTTAAAAAGGTGCCGAGCGCACAGCTTCCGGCGGCAACCAGTAACGTATTGAAAAACCATCTCGGATAGTTGTAGAGCCTGATATCGGTAAACAGCTTCTGAAAGGTAGCGATGCTGTACTCCGTCGGAAAAAATCCGTCGAAGGAGTAAATGCTTCCCGATTTTGAGAAGGAAGCCAGAATCAGCCATAAGCACGGGAAAAAGAATACAAATGCCACTGCTATAAGAAGCAGATAGGTAATCCCCGTATCCAGCGCAACCGTCAGCTTTCGCCTTGTAGAAGTAATTCCTTTTTTACTCATTGGAAGGTATCCTCCTCTCTGTAGGATGGTGACTGCACATATACAATCAGTGAGATTACGGAGGTAATCAGGAATATAATCAGGCTGATTGCTGCTCCGATGCTGTAATAATTGTTGTCGATGGACAGATTATAGAGCCAGTTGATCAAAAGATCGGTGTCGCTGGCAAGGAAATAGCCGTCCAGATAAATGCCTCCCCGCAGGAAGTAAAAAATACCGAAGTTGTTAAAATTGCCGATGAACTGTCCGAGCAGAACCGGCATCGTCGAAAAAAGCATGAACGGCATCGTCAGCTTTTTAAACTGGGCAAAAGCGCCGGCCCCGTCGATTCTTGCCGCCTCATACAGCGACATGTCGCGGTTCGACAGATATCCGGTTGCCAGAAGCATAATCGACGGCACGCTGATCCAGCAGTTTACGAGCAGTCCGATCAGTCTTGCCATCCACTTGGCATCCAGATCGAGAAACCCGACCGGCACTCCGCCTCCTGCCTTGATCAGCTGATTGATCGGTCCGCCATAGGAAAACATGAACTTAAATGCCAGAAGCGTAATGAAACCCGGAATGGCGTATGCTAAGACCGGAAATGCCCTCCAAAACGCTTTTCCTTTGACACACTCCTTGTTGAGCAAGAGCGCCAGTCCAAGTCCCGCAAAATAATTCAGTGCGGTCGATGCGACTGCCCACAG
>JAFUZE010000140.1 GCA_017476765.1 Lachnospiraceae bacterium | reverse complement strand
TTTTGTAGGTCAGCTCCAGATTGATGTTCGCAGGGTTGCAGCTGAAATACGAATAAAAGCCCTTCTCATGCAAAATCTGCACATACTCATGCATATTGCGGTCCAGCAGCGGATCGCCGTACCCGTGCAGCTGTATGACCTTTGAGATGACGTAGAGGAAAAAGTGGTTCTCACTCGCCTCGTCCTCCTCGCGGATACCGTATTTCTTCTCGCAGTAGGCTTTCCACCTTGCCCATTCCTCCGCATGATGCGGGCGCAGCTGACTGACGACATTCAAAAACGTCTCCCGGTCGATGTCCTCGATCCGGCGCGTCATCATCGTCGTTCTCGGGCACATTTTGCACCGCATGTTACAGCGGTTCGTCGTCTCGATGTTATACACGATCGGCTGCTCGCTGCGAATCTCCTCGAGCGCATCAAACACCTCATCCTTCGTCGTGAGCTCCTTTTTGTTAATCTTGTCCATCACTTCATCAAACTGCATGTAAAAATTGATATCTAACATCCTTCTACCTCTCTGTTTTTGTATTTTCAACTGCTTCGTATGCGCCGTCCGCTTTCCCCGGCTGCTTTGCTCCGTCAGCGTCTTCCGCCTGACCGAAATTCAGATTTGCATCGATCGCCAGCTCCTGCACAAGCTGATCAAGCTTGTTCTCCAGCTGGGATATCTTGATGGAGGATAAAAACACCTTGAGGAGCAGA
This sequence comes from Lachnospiraceae bacterium, assembly GCA_017476765.1. Classification (GTDB taxonomy): domain Bacteria; phylum Bacillota; class Clostridia; order Lachnospirales; family Lachnospiraceae; genus JAFUZE01. The sequence continues at coordinate 3,656 of JAFUZE010000140.1, read as the reverse complement.
ATAAATATAATCACGAGGAAAATCAGATTGACCGGTGCCTGAAATCCGAAAAACCGGCTCGCCGCATAGACAATCTGCGGAAACGCTCCCATTATGACAAACACAAACGCCAAAAAAATCCAGAACAGGGAATCCTGAAGCTGAAGCTGCGCCTTTCGGATTCTCCTGAGGACATATAAAAATGTAACCAAAGATGCCAGCAAAATCAATGCTCTTAAAGAATAAGTCATCTCACAGCTCCCTCTTTCTAAACCATTGCAGCAATAAAATCGATGAACAGATCGTCGTCATATAGCGAATCGTTTTTGACAAATTAAAATAGCTCTCCCCTGCGATTCTCTCGTTCATTTTGACCTGAATTTCTTTGACCTTCGCCCCGCAGTTCATCAGATAGGCGATCGTATCCGGCTCCGGTCCGTAATTCATGCTTCCTGCAAGCTTTTTAATCATTCTCCTGTTAAAAAGACGCATGCCCGATGTCGGATCCTTGATTTTCCTGCCCGTCGTCAGCAAAATACAGCCCTCAATGAGCGTATTACCGACCATGCGTGCGTTAAAAGGCTTCCGCTCCGTGACAAAACGGGAACCGATCACAATATCAAGCTGATTTTCTTCCATTTCCTTTATCATATCCGCTATATAGGTCGGATTATGCTGTCCGTCCCCGTCATACTGGATGGCACAGTCGTACCCCTTGTAGTATGCATATTTCATGCCGGTCTGAAAAGCCCCGGCAAGCCCGGTATTGACCTTCAGATCGACCAGATTATAGCCTCTTTTGCGGCACAGCTTTGCCGTATCGTCCTTCGAACCGTCGTTGACGACCACATAATCATACTGCGGATAGTCCCTGCACAGATCGTCCACCACTCTCTCTATATTTTCTGCCTCATTATATGCGGGAATAATAATCAGACATTTCATCCTTTTATCCTACCTTTCCCTTTACAAACTGCCAGAGTACGCGCACAGTCCTGAAACAGTTCACGACAAAAGCAAACGGAATATGATTTTCCTTAAGAGCCCTGAGTCCCTCCCGGAAGGATTCCAGATAGTTTGCAAATCCGCCGGTGCTGGTTGAATTCTCTCCGTGAAACATGTGAACCAGCACTTCATCGATATAGGCAAGCGACACCTGTCCGTCCTTCAAAATACGAATCATAAATTCATAGTCCGCCGCAATCTTAAAGTCTGTCTTATAAAGTCCGTATTTCTCATACACTTCCCTGCGAAGATATAAGGTCGGATGCCCCGGCATCCAGCCTGTCCGGATTGAGCCCCTGCCCATCCGCCATTTCCTGACGATGCGTCCTCCATCCACATAGTCAATATCCCCGTGAACCCCGTCACAGCCGGTCCGTTCTATCGTCTCCGCAATCCGGGATACCACATGGGAATCGGCAAATTCGTCACACATGATGCCGACAATATCCCCGGTCGCCATACGGATGCCCTTATTCAGTGCGTCGTACAAACCCCGATCCGGCTCGGAGACCCATTTCATCCTGTCACCGAGTCTTTCTTCCGTCCGGCGGATGAGTTCGGCTGTCCCGTCGCTTGAGCCGCCATCGACGATAATATATTCCATTGCCTCGTAATCCTGCGCCACGATTTGTTCGACACACTTTTCCAGATTTTCGCAGTCATTATATGTCATCGTAATGACAGATACCTTTAACATGCCTTACACCTATTCGCTTTTTCCTTCTTTTATACCACACTTACACAGTAGTATACAACAAATTTCCCAAAATAGAAAGCACAGGAGCAAAACTAACCAAAAACAGCCGTAGCCTGCTGCCGTCACATAGCAGCCTTCCCCCTTGTGATACAGCCCCATCATCAAATCCTTCGCCTCCGGCGTTCCGTCTACGAGCAAAGCACCGTCCGTGTACGCATCATATCCGCCCATTTCATATGTCACAAACGACAAAGTCTTTCCCTCACTGCCTGCCTCCCGGCGAATCTCCAGCTCGTAGTCCCCTGCGGGAAGCGGCGGAAAATCCTTCACGAACGCACCGTTTTGAGGCTGCCCCTTTGCGATGATCCGATCCTCCCACAAAAGTCCGTCACGCCCATAAAAGCTCACATGGTAAACACTGTCGTTCTCCTCATCCAAAAGAAAGTTGCGGTACTGGAAAATCAGCTCATCGAACGAACGCGCAGCCTTGATTTTCTGCACCATCCGCTCGTCCGCCTTCAGCTCATACGGAGCGTTTGCCAAAAGCTGCAGCGTGACCGTATCCCTCCTTTCATACGTCTGCGCCGTAAATACGGTCCGCTCTTTTATGACAAAAACGGTAAACAGCACAAATACCGCCGCGCCCGCTCCCATCAGGACAGGAATCGGAATTTCCCGCAGCCGGCCTGTATTTCGTGCAGTGTTTCGTGATGCGTGCGGTGCAAGCGATGCAAGCAGGAAAAAGAGTGGAAAAAACACGAGCGAATACTGCGTCCCCGTCTCCCAGAGAATATAAAAAAGAAAGCCCCCTAAAAGTGTCAGGCAGAAGAAAAAAGTAAGCCCCTTTCTTTGGTTCCCGGTTTCTTCGAATGCAAAAAAGAAGGAGCGCACGAGCAAAAGCAGCATACTCCCGAGCAAAAACAGGTAACAGCCCTGCCCATACAGCGCAAGCACGTCCTTATGTCCGCCGTAAATCCATTCGTAAGCTCCGCCTGTCCTGAGTGCATTTCCCGTAAAAAAGCTGTACGCATGGTTTCCGGACTCCCATGTGTACAAGAGCTTGTCCACAGCCAGCTTCGCATATCCTCCTGCGCCAAGCTGCTCCAGCTTATAAACAAGGCGCTCACTGACTGCCCGCTTTTTCTCCTCCCTTGTCGCAAAACTCGCCGTAAAGGCTTCATCCTCCTCATTGTGGCAGCCCGGAGAGGTCAGCGACATCATGAGCCAGTGTGTCGCCGGAAAAGCCGTATCTCTCGTATCGATGCCGACCAGACGCTGCGCTCCCAGACAAAGCAGCGTGCCTGTCAGAAGCGCCAGAGCACAAAGCAAAACCGGCTGAAAAAAGCGCTTGCTTTCCTTTTTCAAAAGTGCCGTCACAAATCCGGCAAAAATGCATGCAATCACAGGGATGACCGTTGTAGCCCTGATTGCATACCCCATTCCGAACAGGATTCCTGCCCGGATAAGACTGCGCCCATCTCCGTCAAGCACCTTTAAGGAAAAGTACATTCCGGCAGTAAAAAAGGGAAGCGACAGAAAAATCGTATAGTAATACGCTGCAAACACATACACGAAGGGGTTCAGCGCAAGCAGCAGGAGAAGATAGCAGTTGCTCCCGGCCCGTTCTCTCTCCGGCTTCTCCCGCAAAAGATACGACTGACATTTGATCAAAAAAACAACTGCCATATCAAGGCATACGGTGTTTGCAATATTCAGGAGCAGATACTGACCTGCCGTCCCCAGTGACAGCCGCTGTCCCAGCCACAAAAGCGCCGCCGTCACAATCACAAAGGGATGCTGGTTCGTATAGACCGAAAGATAATAATAGGCATCCTGCGAAACTGCACCGTCCTGCAAAAGAGAATTCGCACCGCCCACGACAAATGCACCGTCCCACAAATACATGCTTCTGAAATAAAATAGAAAAACTGCCTGCAAAACAAGTATCCCCAAAAACAAGCAGCGCATCAAAAGC
>JAFUZE010000139.1 GCA_017476765.1 Lachnospiraceae bacterium | reverse complement strand
CATGATTCCTTCCCTCCTGTTTTTCCTCCGTGTTGGTAGTAAAAGGAATCTGCATCACTTTAAGCACAAAACCACACGCAGATTCCATTTTTATTCTATGCGCATTTTGTCGAATTGTAAAGGTATTTTTTATGCTGCTTCGCATATTACTTTTTCGGCAAAAAGTGCGGCATGTGCAACAAAAATTCGCTTTACTTTCTCATTTTCAAGTATTAACATGGAGATACATATTAAACAAGTTTTTTGTACATATCCTGATATTGGAGAAGAGAGTTTCACAATCATCTGATAACCACACAGCAGAAAGGAGAATAGACTGTAAATGTACGAATGTCCGAATTGTAACGGAAATCTGAAATTTTATATTCCTACCCAGATGCTTCGGTGCGATTACTGCAATACGGAAATGGATCCTTATGCTTTCCAAAAAGAGAGGGATGCCGTGGAGGATTCCTACTTTGAAACGACGGTTTTTACCTGTCCGGAGTGCGGCGGGGAGCTTCTGAGCACAGATAATGAGGCAACGGCGTTTTGCAGCTTCTGCGGCGGTGCTACTATTCTGGACAGCCGCATCAGCCGGGAAAAACGCCCGGACTCGATCCTGCCCTTCCGCAAGACGAAGGAGGACTGCAAGGAAGCTTACATCGCCATGATGCGCCATGCGCCTTTCACACCGAAGGCATTTAAGAAAATCGAACATATTGACGGTTTTAGAGGCATCTATATGCCGTACTGGATCTATCATATTTCACAGAAGGGCTTTATCGGTCTGGACGGCAAGCGACAGCACCGCAGCGGCAACTATATTATCACCGATTCTTACGATCTGACCGGTTATCTGGATGCGGAGTACGACGGGCTCTCACGGGATGCCTCCTCCTCCTTTGCCGATAACATGAGCGAAGCGATTGCCCCCTTTGATGTGAATAAACGCAAGCCGTTCACACCGTCCTTTCTCAGTGGCTTTTACGCCGATACCGCAGATGTGGATCATAAGCTGTATCAAAATGATGTGGCAGGGATTGCCACGGCAGCAACGATGAAGGAGCTTTTCAAGGTTCGGGAGTTCGGAATATACCTGCCGGAGGGCGGTGCCGTCAACGAAAATGTAGCCCGAAAACTGAATACACGCGTGGAATCAGTCGAGCGGGCAATGTTTCCTGTCTGGTTTTTGTCCTACCGAAACGGCGACCGTATTGCCTACGCAACAGTCAACGGGCAGACCGGAAAGGTGGCGGCAGATCTTCCGGTTGATCCGAAGCGTTATCTCCTCGGTTCCCTCCTGCTCGCCGTTCCGATTTTTTTACTCCTTCATCTGTTCCTGACATTGCGCCCGACACTGTTGCTCGCCATTGCATCCATCCTTGCGCTTGTGACTCTGCTTTTGTATTCCGCTGAGCTTACGCAGATTATACGGCGGGATTCCGGCGAGGACGACAAGGGGCTTTTGTTCCGCAAAAAAGGAAGTGTTTCTGCCGTAAACGACGCAGTTGGAAAAAAGGGCTTTGAATCCAACGTGATCCCGTTCAAAGATGTAGAAAAGGCAGCGTCAAATTCGTTCGTAAAAATTATGTTTCGAATCGTGTTTTTCATGTGGCTGTTTCCGTTTATCTTTACTTTTCTCTGGAACGCTCTGGTTGCCCCAAGCATACTGTGCATCGTTCTCCTCATTGCCGGTGTGATCATGAGCGTTACCTGCCACAGGAAGCTCGGAAAGCTCAGCATCTCCAAAAAGCGATACGGATACATTGGCTCCACAGCAGCCCTGATCATAGCCGCCGCAATCTTTTGGATCAATCCGGTTGCGGATGCATACTACTACGGCGGTGCTGTCGCAACGATTTTTGCAGTGTTTTTTACGATATCGAACCTGATTTATTACTATAATATACTGGCGACGCGCAAGCTGCCGCAGTTTGACCGGAGCGGAGGTGATGACCGTGCATAAAAAGAGCATATACCAATACATAAAAATCTCCGGAAACCGGTCGTACAAAGTCCTGTTGCTTCTGCTCTGCCTTTGTCTGGTCTTTAGCCTTGCAAATGCCGGGACAGCATACGCCGACAGTGAGACAGACGCAGGCAGCGGTCTGTACGGGACGGTGTATGAAAATCCTGATACCGCATATGAGGTCGTCATTGAGGATGACGCCGGTCTGCTTGGTGAAAGTGAAAAAAACTCCCTGCTCGAGGATATGAAGGCAATTACTACATATGGTCATGTCGCCTTCAAAAGCATTGACGAAAACCAGACAACCACCGCCTCCTATGCGCGCGACTATTTTGACCGCCGGTTCGGAAACACAAGCGGCATTGTTTTCCTCATCGATATGGACAACCGGGAAATTTACATTTTCTCGGACGGTGTGATCTATAAGACGATTACCTCAAGTGTTGCCGACATCATTACGGACAACGTATACTCCTATGCTTCCAGAGGGCGTTACGATACCTGTGCATCCCAAGCCTTTGCGCAGATTCGTGCTAAGCTTGCAGGGCAGCGGATCGCACAGCCGATGAAATATATCAGCAATGCCTTTCTCGCCTTGCTTCTGGCGCTGCTTGTGAACTACTTTTTTGTCAAGGCATTCTCAAGAGCCAAAAAGCCTGCAAACAACCTGCTCCTAAACAGTGTTGCGCAGCATTGCCGGCTTGACCAGCCGCAGGCGGTTCACCGCGATACGACAAGAACCTACAGTCCGAGGAGCTCCGGCAGCAGCAGCCATCACAGCGGCAGTCATCACAGCGGCGGCGGTCACCGCAGCAGCGGACATCACGGCGGCGGAGGAGGACATCGTTTCTAAGGATTCAAAAAGCCCTTACTAATCACAGGGCAAACCGTAAATAAAAGCCGGAGTTTTTCCGGCTTTTGTTGTTTTTGATTTGACTTAAGGCAGAGATTCGAATATGATAGAAGCAAAGAATGTGTCGATTTCCATACGTTTTGCGGAAATTGCCAAATTTTCTGTCGCATTTTGGGAGCTAAGCTATGATTTATAATATACATTACGACATCTCTGCCGTTGTCATCTTTTTGTTTACCTTATTTTATATCTTTACCAAAAAAGGGCTGAAAAAGCGCTCGAACAAAATTTTTCTGGCACTGGTTATATCCGGTCTCATTTCTGCCGTTTCGGATGCGGTCGGCTCTGTCGCAAACTCCTATGGCAATGTGTACCGTGTTTTCGTGCGGGATTTATGGAACTATATCTTTTTGGGAACACACAATCTGATGCCGTTTCTCTTCACCCTGTACATCGTTTTCCTGATGGGAATCTGCCACAGAATGCGCAGGCTTCACTATGCCTTGCTCTGTCTCCCGGTCGCATCGGTTCTACTGGCACTTTTGCTGAATCCTGTTTTTCGTTGGGTCTTTTATTATGACACGGACAACGTATACTCGCACGGGCGGATGATGCCCCTGCTCTATGCCGCTGCGCTTTTTTACATGGCTCTGGTCATCGTGCTCGCCATCCGCTATCGCGCCGCACTTCCAAAAGCCAAATTGTACCCGCTTTTGCTGTTCATGGTGTGCAGCACGCTTCCGATCATCATTCAGATGCTGATGCCGCACCTTCTGATCGAGCTCTTTTTTCAGTCGCTTGCGATGCTCGGCATCCTGTTTTCCATCGAAAACGAGGACGAGCTGCTAAGCTCCATCACACATGTACGCAATCGTTTTGCTTTCTTAAGCGATGTGGAAAATGCCATTCAGGTCAAAAATACGGTCAAGATTCTGACGATAAAAATACCGAAGAGCGCGAGCTATTACAACACGACCTTCGGGATCCGCTACATGAATCATATCTTCCTCGAAATCGCAGCATGGCTGGAATCTCTGGGCAAGGATCTGCACTGCTACGACTGTGACGGCGGTCATTTTACACTTGTCTCCTATCAGCGTTCGGAGGAAGACATACGGGAGCTTGCCGTCAAAATCAAAAACCGCTTTGAGACGGCATGGGAGCATGAGGATTTCCGCATTGTTTTTCCCGTACAAATCTGTATCACCTATCTCCCGGAGGAAATTCAGACGATAGAACAGATGATGGTCATCGTGGACTCGCCGTTTGAAGGCAAAAACAACGAATCGGAAATTATCGATTCCAACACGTTCGACACATACCAGCGGGAAATTCTGATCGAGCAGCTGATCAAGGATGCGCTGGAGAAACGCACTTTTCAAGTGTGGTACCAGCCGATCTGGGACAGGGAGCAGGAGCGCATCCATTCTGCGGAGGCGCTTGTGCGGCTGATTGACGACAAACTCGGCTTTATTCCGCCGGATGAATTTATCCCGATCGCCGAAAAGAACGGCACCATCATTGAGATCGGCGCATTTGTCTTTGAGGAGGTGTGCAGCTTTTTTGCCAAAAACGACCTGCGCCGGCTCGGCATCGATTTTATCGAGGTCAATCTCTCCGTCGTGCAATGCATGAACCAGAAGCTGGTGGACACCCTGCACAGCATTATGGAAAAGTATGCGCTAAACGCCGATATGATCAATCTGGAGATTACCGAATCCGCCGCCGCGAGCAACCAGGCGACGCTCAGGCAGACAGTCACGGAGCTCTCCAATCGCGGATTTTCTTTTGCGCTCGATGATTACGGAACCGGATACTCGAACTTCTCCTACATGATGGACATGCCGTTCACCATTATCAAACTGGATAAGAGTATTCTCTGGAGCGCCATCGATCCGGCAACCTCGCAGGAAAACACTTCCGCAATGGTGCTTCTTGAGAGCACGATGCACATGATGCAGAAAATGAATTACAGAATTGTGGTGGAAGGCGTGGAGTCACAGGAACAGAAGTCGGTGTTGGAACGGTTGGGCTGTGACTATTTCCAGGGGTACTATTTCTCAAAGCCGATTCCTCCCGAACCGTTTTTGAACTATGTACGGGAGTTCAACCACAGCTATTAGAGAATGATTAGAGAACTCCGGTGCGACTGTCTGACCGTGTAAAAATCCCATAAACCCATAAAAGGAACAACGCCAGACATTACGTCCGGCGCCGTTCCCTTTCAATCCTTTTTTAACCTCTTTTATGATACAATACTTTACATTTTAAGTCAAGCTTTTTTTGTAAAAAAATTTAATATTTTTTCTGCTTGTTTTTTCGCATCGTTTTTCCGCTCTTTTTGCTGACACTGTAACCGAACGTTCCAAGCTGCTTTCCGAGAGTAAAATAGCCGCCGTGCGAGTACACGATCGGATTCGCCTTGCTCAAATCAAAGCTGTCGTTCTCATCGATATAGCTGTCATCCACCGTAACGGCAACAACCTGCGCCAGAAACAGATCGTGCGAGCCGAGTGCAAGCTTCTGCTTTACACGGCATTCTATGTTGACCGGACTCTCTGCAATAAGCGGTGCCGAAACCTGCTGTCCTTTGAGCGGAGTCAGTCCGAGACGGGCAAACTTATCGACATCCCGCCCGCTGACGACGCCACAGTAATCCGCGGCAAATGCCAGCTTTTCCGTTGTCAGGTTGACGACAAATTCACCGGTTTCCTCGATCATGCGATAGGAATGTCTGCCCGGTCTGACCGAGATGGAAATCATCGGCGGATTTGTGCAGACCGTCCCTGCCCAGCTCACGGTAAAAATATTCTTTTCCCCGCTTTCGGATGCGGCAGTAATTAAAACCGCCGGAAGCGGATAGAGCATATTGCCCGGTTTAAATTCGCGTTTTGCCATATCAAAGCACTCCTGCATAGATCAAAAACTGCATAATCAGTCCTGCAAGGGAAAAGAGCATTGCAAGAATCGCCACCGGCATGACCTTCTTTGAGCCGTTGCTCTTTTTCTCAATCGCATCCAGCCGGTCGCTCAGCTCCCGCGTCTTCTGCCCTGCCACATCGAGAATCACCGCCTGCACGTTCCGGTAGACCTTGACATTTTCCCTGTGCACATAGTCCTGAAGCTGCATCACATGCGGCTGCATTTCATCGACAGAAGCCTTCAGCTGCTCAAAAAGCAGCTTCTCCTCGTCATCCTCCGGCGAAGCCTTATCTTCAAGCCTGCTCAAAACGTTCTGCATATCGTCCAGCTTGTCCTTCACCTGATCGAGACCCTGCAGCAGCTCCTCCTTTGCCTCCGACGTATGCTCCAGTACCTCCGTTCTGGACTGCGCAACATCCTCCGAGAGCGTCCTTTGGCACTGTGCAAGCTCTGCCTTGACTGCATTTTGCGAGAGCGCAACGGCATCGCCAAGCTCCTTCCCCGTCTGTGCAATGCTGTTCTCAAGCTTCTGTCCGGACTGCACAAGACTCTCGGTAACTTCCTTTTGCATTTGCGCATTGCTGCCGCCGAGCTCCTGCTGCACTTGTCCGATTTTCTCCCCGAGCTCTCTTTGCACCTGCCCGATACTCTCTCCGAGCTCCTTTCCGGTCTGTGCAACGCCGTCCCTGACGATTGCGACCTCCTGCGCCAGTATTTTCCCCGCCTCCCCGAGCTGCTTGTTGTTCTCACCCAGCTCCGAGAGCAGTGATGCGTTCCGATCGTATTCCTCAAACTGTTCGATACCGCTTTGGATAAGCTGCTGAACCTGTTCCGTCACCTCAACATTTTTCAGATTGAGTCTGCGCATCTCCTGCATCATGCGTTCATATTCTGCTGCCTGTTCTTTGGCACGCTTCATCTCCCTCGCCTCTGCCTCGGCATTGGCCCGCATGATTTCTCCCGCGTTAAAGCGTTTTGCCAATTTATCCATAAAATTGTCCATATGCATCCTCCGTCTGTCGTGACCTTATGTGTGTTTTGTTTTCCCGTCGCGCCCTTTGATCTCACCCTTCGCCGTTTCAAGCGTATCCAGCCGTCATACCGCTGCCTGCCATGTGCATTTGCCCATATCCATGCAATCTATGCATGATTCGGGAATAAGCGGCAGTAATGCTTTGTCTATATTGTACATATTTTTTGCCTTTGCGGTTGACTTTTTGTAGGAATTAACCTTTTCTTTACATCGTGTTCACAATTTGTTCATAACTGATTGCTACACTATATACAAGTTAAGCAATCGTAACAATGGCAACTTAAATAATAAATTTTTTCATAATTGCCCTGGTGTCTTCGGATGCCGGGGCACTCCTCATTTCAGGCTCGGAATCTGCTCATCCATCAGCCAAAGCGCAGGCAAAGCCGCTTCACCCATCCGCTTATTGATCGGTCTGGCTGTCGTCTTCCTCCCCGCCCTTTTCCTTTTCATTTCTGTATTGCAAAAGGCGCTTTTTGAAAATGCTCCGCCACAGATTGTCCGACAGCTTCCGCAGCAGTCCCTTCTTCTTATTCTGCAGATCCATACCATCCTTCAGCATCAGCCATATATTTGTATTCAGTTTCATATGATTCGCATCGTAAAACTCGATTCTTCTCATGGACGGCAGAATGGAGATCAAAACACACGGCTGAACCATATTGATCTCATTGACGATAAAGTCTTCATCCGCCTCCAGATGATCGAGGGCAAACCTTCCTGCAACCCGGAGATTCTCCTGATAGCTCCTCAGACCTGTCTCAAGCAGAGTCAGCTCCGCTTCGGTCTGCGCAAGCAGATAGACCGTTTTCCTCTGACGCACCAGCTTTTTGAGGAATTCGTCCATAAAGACATTTTCATCAATTTCCCTAAGGCGGCTTCTGGTCTGGACGTTTGCCGCCCTTAAAATATCCGAATCCTCAGAGATAATCAAATCCAGCTTATTATAAAACTCTTTGATCTGTTCGTTTTCGTCCGCTTCCATAATGCCCTTGATACTGACATAGGCAATGGTGCTCGGCTTACCATCCTGTAAAAACTCTTCCACTTTGCGCATAGCCTCCCGTACCGTATAATCATACAGGCTCACGCTAAGGACTTGCATTTTTCTCATGTTCTGTCTCCTGCTTCTAACCGGTGGAAATGCCGTCCGGTCATTGTTTCTTCCGGAAGGGGTTCCGGAAAGCTCCTGACTTTGCATCGCGCCCCATGCCGCCATGCGGCATATATCCGTTGCGGACACTGACGGGACGAAAGCCCGTCTCCCGCACTTGTTTATTTGAAGAGGGAAATGCATATCTTACAGTCAGAAGCGACATAAATAGAAAACGGATAACAAGTAATGAAGGACTGGAGAAATTCTGTCAATTATTCATCATAAAGTTTACAAGCTTCGTGATATCTTCCGGTTCATAAGCTAAAATCTCAAGCTCGGAAATCGAACCGTCCGAAAAAATATTTGCCATAGATACATATTGGGAAAGCTTGGACTTTAAATTCAACCGGTCGCCCTCACCTGTCACGAGCTCCACCTTGCCCACACAGCTGTCAATCACTTCAAAAAACTTGTCAATATCTGTAATATTCTGAACTTTCATCGTGTTCTCCCTTCGGTACGCTTTATCATATATCAATATAGATTATACCCAAACCATCGAAAATTGCAACTTTTTTTTGACTTTTGCACCCGGCTATGGAGCAGCATCATATTCGATTTGATGTTCCCTTTTCCAAAGGAAACGGGCAATCAGCACATAGGCAATCACAAAGATCAATAAAATTCCTTCGATCAACATCGCATGCATGCCATTTTGGCTCAAAACCACCGTGCACCCATCTACCAGCATATGCAGGAAAATTGCGGCAAAAAGCAGTCCTGTATTCTTTGTCTCCTTTGCTGCAAACCATACGATCACGGATAACGACAGCTGCAACGCAACTGCGAGGAGGCGTTCCAAAATGCCGATCAGGAACATCCACGAAGGAGTCTCTGCAAGCGCCCGAAAAACCTCCTCCATCTGTTCCAGCGCATCTCCCGTGAGCGTTGCCGTAACCATTGCCGCATTTCCGCTGTTGAGCAAAGCCGCCATGACAAGGTTGCTCGCCATGCTCATAACCAGTAGGAAAAATACCTCAAAACCGCCGTGCCCCGCACCGTACATCAGCGCCGTGTGATCATCATTGCAATACTTTTTCAGTACGGTCCGAAAGGCCAGATACCGCCCGGTCTCCTCAAAAATCCCCGCCATCGCTCCACCGTAGAGCGCATACAGCCAGACGCTTCCTTGTATCACCGTCCCCACCGGCTGCGAGAGAACAATCGTATGCACGATCTGTTCGAGTATGAAGGCAAAGACGAACATCACGCCGCAGCCGACAAAAAAAGGCGGTATCTCACAGCGATATTTCCTCCGAAAATATAAAAATAAAAGCAGCGGAATCGCGAACCCCGCCAGCATGGACACTGCCATACAAAGAATCGATCTTGTATCTACATGATATTCCATAGCTGTTTTCTCCCTCAATCCGTGTAATCAGTTTTGAACCCCGAATCATAATATTTCCCGGATACATAAAATGCACTTTGAACATATATAGAATTGGAAAGTGCTAAATTAGTTTAGCAGAATTTGTCCGAAAACACAAGGAAAACGGAAAGGCAGCCTGTCACCGCCTTCCCGCTTACTTTACGGTGTTACCTGTCACCGTTCGTTTGCAAAATTCACGTTCTTTTTGTCAGTCAAGTGCTTCCTTCACGGAAACCTCGACCTTCTCGTCATAGCAGGCAAAAATTGCGTCTACCTCTTTTTGCTCCGGCTTCTTCGTAATCAGGCTGACAATCGGAACAAGAATCAGTCCGCCGACCATCGCAACCACGCCCGAGCGGATTGAGGATGCGAAAAGGTAGCTGAGAACCGGTCCCCAGCCGGAGATATCCACGCCGCCCAGGGAAATAATCATCTGCAGAATTGCGATGCCGCAGCCCCAGACAAAGCACACTGCGCAGGATGCCTTCGTAATTCCCTTCCAGTACAGACCGTAAAGGAACGGGGCAAGAAATGCTCCCGCAAGCGCTCCCCATGAAACACCCATCATCTGTGCGATGAAGGTAACCTCCGGGTGCGCATCCTTCACAACGGCGATGACTGCAGATACCACGATAAAAAATACGATGAATCCTCTCATGATAGCAACCTGCTTTTTGTCATCCATCTCCTTTTTCGATGCCGGCTTAATCACATCAAGCGTCAGCGTGGAGCTTGATGTAAGTACAAGCGACGAAAGCGTGGACATGGATGCCGATAAAACAAGCACGATCACGACCGCAATAATGATAGTAGGAAGATTTTCGAGCATTTTCGGGACAACGGTATCATACAAAATCTTTCCGTTGGAAACAGCCGGCTCATAAAGTCTTCCGAAGCCTCCGAGGAAATAACATCCTCCGGCTACAATAATCGCGAACACGGTCGAGATGACCGTTCCCTTATGAATATCATTCTCGCTCTTGATCGCATAGAACTTACCTACCATCTGAGGGAGTCCCCATGTGCCGAGCGAGGTAAGGATCACGACAAACAAAAGCGCCAACGGATCGGGTCCGAAGAAGGACGAAAATGCACCCTGCCAGCTTGCGCCGACAGTCTCATCCGTGATTGCCGCAAGCTTCTTTGTTGCCTCCACCAATCCTCCATTGTCCGAGAGCACCGCTCCGATGACAGCCGTAATACCAAACAGCATGATAATACCCTGAATAAAATCATTGATTGCCGTTGCCATATAGCCGCCAAAGATCACATAAAATCCGGTCAGCACTGCCATGACAAGAATGATGACCCAGTATGGCAGATCAAACACAAGCCCGAATAAACTGGAAAGACCGTTGTAGAGCGAAGCGGTATATGGAATCAGAAAAATAAATACAATGACCGAAGCCGCAACCTTCAGCGGCACGCAGTCAAAACGCTTGCCGAAGAAATCCGGCATCGTCTTGGCATCCAGATGCTGCGTCATAATTCTCGTTCTGCGCCCCAAAATATTCCACGCAAGAAGCGAGCCGATAAATGCATTGCCAAGTCCTGCCCATGTAGCCGCAAGTCCGAAGTTCCACCCGAACTGCCCTGCATAGCCCACAAAAATAACTGCCGAAAAGTAAGAGGTTCCAAAAGCGAAGGCAGTAAGCCACGGGCCTACCGAACGCCCACCAAGAACAAATCCGTTGACATCTGTTGCATGCTTTCTGGAATAGATTCCGACAAAAATCATAATCGCAAAAAACACCACCAGTAATACACCACAAAGAACTATCTTTGCCATTTTTTCATCCTCCGTTCGTTTTTGCTTTAAAGCGTTACGCTTTAAACCGCTAAAGCGATTATAGTACAGAAAAGAGAGTTCTGTCAACTCTCTTTTTCAAAAGCTTCACCTTCGCTCGAGTATCAGAAATTATCGGAAGCTTTTCACCCAGTTCACAAGCGAATCATGATGGGTGTTATTGTAGACATCCTGCCTCATCTGATCGGTTACGGGACCGTTCTTTTCCATAATCGCAAGAATCGCTTCCTGCAATCCGGCGATTTTGCCGCTTTCAAAGATTTCCTGAGCATCTCCTGTCGGTTCTCCGGACGTATTTGCCGTCGATGCTCCGCCGTGCCCGGTATTGCCTGCAGCTGCGGATGCGGAATCATCGGCTGCGCTTTGCACCGCCTCATCCAGAACATCCTCTACGGCATGTACATCCACTTTCTC
The DNA here is from genome assembly GCA_017476765.1 of Lachnospiraceae bacterium. Taxonomy (GTDB): domain Bacteria; phylum Bacillota; class Clostridia; order Lachnospirales; family Lachnospiraceae; genus JAFUZE01. The sequence goes on along the minus strand of JAFUZE010000139.1, from coordinate 7,843 downwards.
GGCTGTCTCTTCTGTAAACGGAATCCAGATATCCCCTGAATTTGCTCTTACATTGACACAAATATTCCCATCGGAAACGGACACCTTCTGACCGGAGAGTGCGCCTATATAAGCCGCTGCACCGCCTGCCGGAAGCGTCATCACATAATCGCTGTCATCATTGTTTACCGTGACCACAACACTTTGACCGTCCGCATTTCTGGAAAAAGCATATTGGCGGTTCGTCAGCAAAAGTTCCCGGTAATCGCCGTACGAAAGCGCCTTTGTCTGCTGCCTTACCCTGCCCAGCGCCGCGATCAGCCTGGTCAGCGGATTGTTTTGCACGGCATCCCGGAAGCTGCCCAAATCAAGTGCCGGTCTGAGTGATGCATCCGAAAATTTTTCCTTTTTTCCGTCAATGGCAAATTCCGAGCCATAGTACAGCGAAGGAATTCCCGGCAGCGCGTAAAGAAGAATATGCACCGGCACAAAATGAGCCTTGTTTCTCAGCTTGGTATGTATGCGCTCCACATCATGGTTATCGACAAAATTGTAAAGCTGAAAGCCTCCCGCACTGCTTTGTCCCATCCCGTAAAGTCGTTTTACCGTATGCGCGATCTCAAAATAATTGTGGTCATTATGACCGGAATACAGCGCTTTATGGAGCTGATAGTTCGTGACCGAGTGCAGCGTCCCCTCATTGACCCAACGCAAATAATCTCCGTGTATGACCTCGCCCATGAGCCAGAATTCCGGTTTGATTTCATTCGCAAGCTGCCGCAGCATCTTCATAAAATCAAAATCCAGTACATCTGCCGCATCAAGACGTATCCCGTCAATGTCAAACTCGTTTACCCAGAAGCGCACGACATCGCAGATATAGTCCTTGACTGCGGGATTTCTCTGGTTCAGTTTTACTAGCAGATTGTATCCGCCCCAGTTCTCATAGGAAAAACCGTCGTTGTATTCGTTATTCCAGCCGAAGTTCACATTGCAATACCAGTCTCTGTAGGCGGAGTTCTCACGCTTTTCCTTGAGATCACGGAAAGCAAAGAAATCCCTTCCCGTATGGTTAAACACACCGTCCAATATGACCCGGATGCCCTGTTCATGGCATTTTTGGACAAAATCCGCAAGGTCCTGATTGTCTCCAAGACGGCTGTCAAGCTTTTTGTAATCTGTCGTCTCGTATCCGTGCCCGACGGACTCAAAAAGAGGACCTATATAAAGCGCATTGCATCCGATTTCTTTTATATGATCAATCCAGGGAACTAAATCACGCAGCCGATGCTGCACCTCTCCGTATGGATTCTCTGCCGGTGCTCCTGAAAGCCCCAGCGGATAGATGTGGTAAAAGACCGCTTCGTCGTACCAAGCCATTTGTTGTTCCTCCGTTTCCATTTCGATTATGATTTTTTCAAATCCTTCTTCTATCATACTCGTCCGACGGAAAATCGCCAATACCTTTTCACCATTGTTTGCAAGAAAAATATTATTCCAAGCTCCTTCTCGCCAAATTGTTGTCGATATATTCCATATAGCCTTTTCGATTCACCTCATCCTTATGATCTCTGTACCAAAGATACGCCTCTAAAAGCCCTTGCTCGGGATCAAGCGTATCCTGTATCAGCTCCTTCTGTCTCGATACATCGAGTTTATACTCATAATCAGAAAAGCAAAAATACTCTCTTTGATGGACTTCCTGATGTACCTCCTCATATTCCGGAATACGCCCGGTCACGCCGTAACACAGCGAAACCCATTCCCGGATCGACAGGCTCTCTTCATTGCCAACGTTAAAAATATGGTTGTGCGGATGTTTGTCCAGAATGCTGTCCACACATCTGCACAAATCACGGACATGGAAAAACTGTAATTTCATCCCGCCCGTTCGCGGCAGATAAAATTTGCGGTCGTTCTCTGCACAGTCAAAGACAAACGCCTCCCTGTAGACGTTGTTCATCTGCCCGTACAGATATGGCGGGCGAAGTATGTACGCATCGGGAACTCTTTTGACAAGCTCGCGTTCCGCCTCGATCTTATTGGTGCCATATGCACCCCAATACTTATTCGGGCCGGCCTGCTGCTCCTCACGGAAGGGCTGTGGCAATGTCTCCGGATAAACGGCGCTGGAGCTGATGAGCACATAATCCTGAAAGCTTCTATGCTGTGCTATATTAAGTGCATCCAGCAAGTCGGATACATCCTCGCCCGTGTACGCCGTGACATCCAGCACCACATCAAACTCGTATTGCCCGAGCACAGCTCCGAGGCTGTGTCTGTCCGCCTCGATCAGTATCGTTCCCTCCGGCTGCGGATGATGATTTCTGTTCAAAACATAGACTTCATTCCCTGCATCCGCATAATATTCTGCGATAAATCTGCTTACAAATACGGTTCCGCCGGTAACTAATATTTTTTTCATTCGATCCAACCTCTCCCATTTATAAAATCACAGCCTGGCGGTTTTCCGGTGTACTACTCGTCAAAGCTAACCCGATATCGGTATGCGGTATTATAGGTCAGCACATAAAGCTCCTCCTCATCCGGAATGAAATAATACGGCGCACTTGCCACCTTAATTTTTTCCTGCGTCTTTCCGTTGCGGCGGTTCAAGATATAAATATAATCCGGCTCTGCCGAGAAACCATAGCCGCAGAGAATACTGTCCTTCATAATCAGGAAATGATTGGAGTTGCAGACTTGATCCCCGCTCTTCCACAAAACCTCATTCGTATCCAGATCGATTGCAAGTATATAGGCGGTGTGGGGTGAAGCCGACGCATAGGTTCTGTGCCCGATCGAAACATACAGCACGCCATCGGCAATCGCCGCATACCGCACGCCCTGCTCAGCGTAAGCTGCGAAATCTCCGTCTGCGCCGGGCGGTTCTGCAAACTGTGAAAAATTATAGCCGCCAACCGTACTGAAATTGCTGTCCGTAATGTTCAAAAACAGCGAGTCATATCCGTCTTCCTCCCGAGTAACGTAATGCTAACTCTCATCCGAATACGGGAGCAGTGCAGGAAGTGTAAAACCGTTCTCCCGAGCCCATACGTCCTCATTCAGCCAGTCGGTCGTCTCGTGGCTGATTTCCGTCAGGCGAACGGAAGGCTTTCCTGCCGCAGTGTCAATTCCGTCCTTCACATATGGTTCCCATCCCGGATTTGCGATCGGGATGTCATACCACCAATCCTCCCCGTCTCCGTCATCCGCATTTATCTCTACATGTCCGGTGCTGTCGAGCCTGACCGTTGCCGCATCCTCCAGTACTGTCACCTGATCTCCTATTTTCGGATAATTCTCCTTATAGTTTACATAAGTATCCGTAAAATACTCCGGATAATCTGAAAACCGGATGATTTCCTCCTGACTTCCTGCGGCATAGGAGCCCATTGCGTAGTCCTGATAATAAATTCTGATTCCGTCATAGCCGAGCGCCCACTTCAGCCCTGCTGCATCATCTGCAAGCATTTCTGCCATAGAGTCAAACAGAGCCTCCTTATCCGTCTCAAATTCTCCAAAATAGTCTGCGAGTTCCTCATTTTGTGCAAGCAGCTCCGTATACATAACTTCCGAAAATCCGTCGGTTTTCTTTACCACATCCGAAAAGGAAATCGCCTCTCCGGTCTTTGCATCCAGGTTAAACCCCTGATAATTCCGAAATCCATGCGCACCGCCATAATAGGAATCATACGCCATCGCATAGGAAAACACATTCTCATCCGCACGAACCGGAATAAACTCCCTGGATTCCTCAAACGCAATTCCCCAGCCGCTATTCATCATTTCCAGTGCATCCGCTTCACTCTGTTCCAGAAGCTCAACCAGTTCCTTTTCCTCATCCGCATTGCTTTCCTCGATGTGTTTTTGCAATGCAGGATAAGCTTTCCGGTCTGCATCGGACAGGGTAACCTGATAATAATTTCCGTACATCAAAACCGTATCGCCGTCCGCCAGCTCGCACGGCTGATTTTCCAGTGTATAACGAATCAAACCGTCGCCCGGAAGCGGCTGATCAGAAAGCGATTCGTCTGTCTCTTCCTCCGAGCTTCGCTGTGTGTTTTCCCCGCCTTCGCCTGCAGTCTGTCCGTCCTGTTCTTCTTCCCAAAGCTGCCCCTGTTCACTGTGCTTTGCGGCATCGTCAGCCTTCCCGCAGCCGAAAAGTACGGAAAAACACAGTGTAAGAACGAAAATCAAAGACCAGTCTCTTTTCCTTTTCATAATGAAAACTCCTCCTTCCGGCGGATTTCAAATCACTCAGCCGAAGCAATCCGTATAATCAGCTTTGACCCTCGCATCATTTTACGGAAACATCAAATGATTTCCGCCGTTTTTTCATAAATCAGTATACCAATTCTTTACGAAAAATCAACCATTCTCTGAGGCTACATTATTTTCCCGCCGTTTCCAGGCTTTCGTTGACCGCCTGAATATCCGCCTTCAGGCTCTTATATTGGATGACCCCAATGATCAGGTACGTAACGCTGTATCCCGACAAGGTTCCCGCAAGCGCCTTCGGATAATGGTGCAGCTGCCACAAGAGTATCGTGACCGCAATGCACACCATACTCGTCACCGCAAAATAAATCACACTTTGTATGACAAAACCGATCCGGTCACAGTCAAAAATAAATGTCATCATTGCAAATGACGCACCGATCACACCATACAGAAGTACATTGATGTACGCTGCCACGGCAGAGGTCGGAAATAAAGACACAAAGTCCGGCGACATGGATATAAAATGGTCAACCCCCGCTACATTCCCGATCGCATCAATCAGCAGATTGACAAGCAAGCCCAAAAAAGCGGATATTGCAAAGCTTACAAATCCGCGTCTTAGTATCTCTTTCATACTTCCTGCTCCTTTACCAGTCGTTCTTTGATTTTTGCCACATTTCTTCTGGATGAGTAAGTCTCATAACCGTTCTTCATGATGACCTTGACCGTTCCCGTCACGCTCAAATCAAGGCTCTTTATTTTTCTGAAATTCACGATTTCAGACTTTGAGATCCTGACAAAGCCGGAGGAATCCAACTCCTCCTCCAGCTCGTAAAGCTTCTTGGAAACCGTATACCTTCCATTTGAATCAAGGGCAAAAACTCTTTGGCGTTCCGAGTAAAAGGAAATGATATCGGCGGGCGATAACACGCATTTGTTTCCTTTCTCATCGGTTCCCGCTAAGGCTCTGCCAAACATCGTATGAAGCTCGCCCAACACTCTCCGCGCTTCGTCATCTAACCGGTTCTTACAAACATGTACCTCTATGTCCCGGTACTTTTCGTTAATCTCAGCTTTAATCAGCATAAGCCCTCCTCATCCTGTCATAAGGCCATCGCTTCGCATTTCCTACCCGCAAGAGCCGGCTTTGCCTTGCCGTATATTTGCCCTTGCGGTATCGAAAGCAATGACCTTTGTCCTCTTATGACATCCCTTGTGCTTACCTGATTATATGCTATTTTGAGCTTCTTTTCAATTAAGACAAATCCGCTTTCATCTTTGTGTTAAATACTGCTGCGGCAATGATAGTCAGAACAACTGCCGCGGAAGTAACCACAAGCAGAGGAATGAGAAAAGCCTCCGTGCCAAAATCCAGATGTATCGCAGCTCTTGCTGACTTTGTGCAGTAGATAAACGGCATACATTTACAAATCTTATATAAAACACCGCCGGACGACTCCACATCAAACCAGATGCCTCCCATAAAAGAACCGAGTGAAATGATGACCGAGCAAAGCCCCGGGGCCGCATTCTGGTTAAACAGCGTTCCGAGTATCAGCCCGATTGCGATAAACAGAATTGCCGATGGAATAAGCACAACCGTCGCAAGAAGCAGTCCCTGAGGCTTCACATCATAGTCTACAACCTTTGCAACAACAACAGCTGCCGCAAACGATACGAGCCACTGCACCACTGCAACAAGCAGCATCGGAAGGATATAACCGTTTGTAAAATTGCTGCTCTTCATCGGGGATGCAAACATCCTGATCAAAAACGAACCGGAGCGGTCCCTCGAGACTGCCATCGCCGTAAACAGCATGACAAAGGTCTGTCCGAATACGCCGATTCCTCCCGAAAGAGAATCAATCCGGAAGATAGTCATATTCGCCTCCTTCGGTATGCTCTCATTTACCAATGTCATCACAACCAGCATGACAATCGGAAATGCAATGCAGAATATGTAGCTGAGCGCATCCCTTGATATCTCAATCAGATTTCTTTTTGCAAAGCAAAGCGTCTTATTCATGATTTCCTCCTTTTCCCTCGGCAACCGAGATGAACACTTTCTCAAGACCTTTCTCACCCGTCATTTCTTCCAGCTGTGCGAGCGTCCCGTGGCAAACGATTTTCCCATCGATCATAATCGCAATCCGGTCTGCCAGTGCTTCCGCCTCCTCCATATAGTGTGTAGTAAGAATGATCGTCATATCGTCCTTGAGCGCCTCGATCTCTTTCCAAAGCTCCCTCCTTGCCAAAACATCAAGCCCCAGTGTCGGCTCATCCAGATAGAGTACCTTCGGATCCCCTATGATCGCCATTGCAATGGAGAGTTTTCTCTTCCAGCCGCCGGAAAGAGTTTTGGCAATTTTGCGTCTCACTTCCCCGAGGTGGAAGATTTCCAAAATCCTTTCCACCTTTTGGTTTACGCCCTCTTTTCCTTTGGCAGTCCTTTCGTCCGCATAAATGCCTGCCATAAACCGCAGATTTTCTTCCACTGTGAGGTTCTCTGCGACCGCAGTATCCTGCGTCGAAATCCCCACGCGTCTTTTGACCTCGTCCTTCTGCTGCACAACGTCAAATCCGTAAATCTCCGCTTTTCCCTCTGTCGGTGTGGAAAGACAGGAGAGCATCCTTATGGTTGTCGTCTTCCCTGCACCGTTTACGCCAAGCAGGGCAAACAGTTCCCCTTCCCTGACCGTCAGATTTAACTGATCCACCGCTGTCTTTTGTCCATATCGTTTTGTAAGATTACTGGTTTTAATTGCATCGATTTGAATTGCATCTGTTTCGTTTTTCATGCCAATCTCCTCCCTGACCGAGCCCGGCTCGTATCTTTTCTACAACTATAGTTGCTTCGAAAAGAAAAGAAAATACTTTTGACATGAACGGTATTTTTTGCAAGATAAACGGTAAATGAGAGGATTCATAACGCATCCATCTCCATTTCTATGCACTTCCATTTTTCTCCTGATATGTCATAGTATTCTTCCTTTTCCGAACGAATTTCTTTAAATCCGGCTGCTTTATAGCAGTAATATGCTGCCTCATTATTTTCAAAAACTCCGAGTGTTACTTTTGCAGCCCTTAAGATGTCAAAGGCATATTTTAAAGCAAGCAAAAGCATTTGTTTTCCGTATCCTTTTCCTCGTTTCGAATCATCTACTATGACAAAGCCAAATCGTAAAATCTGCTTTTTTTCATCCGTGAATCTCATAATCAGGTGTCCTACGACTCCACTTTCATCAAACGCTGTCATCGGATAAAAATTATCGCTGTCGATACAGTCTCCATTACAGTCGATATACTTCTTGTTCATATCCGCTTCCGTAATCGGGAAGGACTCAAATCGGTCTGCCCCCCATTGTCTCAAACTGATTTCATCCTTAATCCAGCCTACGATCGTTTTTGCGTCGCAGGTTTTATACGGGCGCAGTCTCAGTTTTGCATCCTTTGTTTTTGTTTCTTGAAATTCCATTATATCCACCTCCGTCTCTTATCCGGTAGTGTCAAGTTTGACACCCCTTTTTTTATTACAAAACCTTTATTTTTCGGGAGTTCAAAATAAAATGAGCATTGACCTCCCTTTTCGTGTATAATATCCGCGACCAAACATCAACCATACAAAGGAGACAATGCTCAT
>JAFUZE010000138.1 GCA_017476765.1 Lachnospiraceae bacterium | reverse complement strand
GGCGAGCCTGTTCTTGTCGATGCTGCCGTATCACATGGATCAGCCCGGCAAGGTGTTCGGCTTTATCTTAAATGCGATTGAAATATTAAAAGAGGTGGAGAAATGTACGAAGGATTGAGTTTTTGTTTTGATATCGACGGCACACTGTGCCCGATCAAGCGAAAGGATGAGGAATATATCGATTTGGTGCCGTATCCGGAGATGGTGGAGAAGATTCGGGAATATAAAAACGGAGGGGCAAAGATAACGCTTTTTACCTCGCGCAACATGAACAGCTACGGCGGAAACATCGGTCTGATCAATGCCAACATGGCGAAGGTGCTGCTCAAATGGTTGGAAAAATGGGAGATTCCGTATGACGAGATCATCTATGGGAAGCCGTGGCCGGGACACAAGGGCTTCTATGTGGATGACAGAACGGTAAGGCCGGATGAGTTTTTGCGCTGCAGCGTGGAGGAACTGGACGAGATATGTAAAAGGAGCCGGCTCGGTTATAATGCGGTGTTTGTTCATTGTAAGTGAACGCAGCTGTGTACAGACTAAAATAATGAAGTATCCCTATTTGATGGGGTGCAGGATGTTTTTATGAAAAAAGGAAAATGGATAGTTCTGCTTGCAAGCGTGTGTGCGCTGTTTGTGTTTTGTGTCTTTCAGATCAGATATGAGGATAAAACGGATACGCAGCTAACCGTGCTTTCGCAGCAAAAACTGAATAAGCTGAAAGAGCGGCTGAAGGATGTGAGCGGGCAGCCGGAGCTTTCGCTGTCTCTTTCCTTTGCGGGAGAGCCGCTGCCCTACGATGCTGCCTCGGGCACATTCTTTCTGCCTCTTAATATGGACACGGAGGAGTATGAGAGCGGCGGCTTTGAGGGAACTTTGAACGGGGAGGAGGCAAGCGTGCTTTTTGAGGAGGACTTTCACAAAAGGGCAAAGCTTGACTGGATGCGTGAAAACGGCAAAATTCCGTGCCTGCTCGTCGGGCAGAGTGCCTACGCCGCGTGCAGCCTGACGCTGACCGGCATGTCCGTGATCTGCTTTTCCGCTACGGAGTATGTGACAGAGGAGCAGCCTCTTTTTGAGATGCGCGTCTACGATGCGGAAACGAAGAAGGACTGGGTGACGACGTGCCTTGCGACCTCCCGCCTGCGCGGCAATACGTCACTTGCGTACGATAAGAAAAGCCTGCGGCTGAAGCTGAAGGCGCAGAAGAAGGATGGTTCGTTTGAAAAGGTGAAGAAAACCCTTTTGGGGCTGCGTGAGGATGACGACTGGATTTTGAACGCACTCTATGCGGATGATACGAAGATCAAGGATAAGCTGGCAAATGACCTGTGGCTTCAGACCGGTGCGATGAGCAACCCGTACGGCAGGACCTGGGGCACACAGCTGGAGTATGTCGAGGTCTTTATGAACGACGGATACATGGGGCTGTACGGGCTGATGTACCCGATCGACCGAAAGCAGGCGGGCACACAGGCGGTTTCCGAGCAGCTTGCGGCGGGAAAGCCCGTGATCGAGCGACTGTATAAAAAGAAATATACGGCGGCGTGGTCAAAGGAGGATTTTATAGGAGCGCTTCCCGATCCGAATATGCCGGATTTCAGGGGCGGATTTTATGTAAAAGGCGATACGATCCTGCAGGATGAGAGCGAGTGGGGGCCGCTCTATGATCTGGCTGCATGTATCGGGGCGGAGGATGCGGTCTTTTCCTCCGAAATCACCGGAATTGCCGATCAGAAAAATGTGCTGGAAAACTGGCTGTTTTACAATGCCATCGGCGGTTTTGACAATTACGCCAAAAACTATTATTATCTTGTAAAGGATAAGAGCGGACAGCCCTACGGTTATTTCGTTCCGTGGGATCTGAATCTCTCCTTCGGGGATGTGTATGCCGATAATGCGTACTATGCCGAATTTGACGAGAGCGTAGTCCATGATGTGATTGCGTGGGAGCCCGCACAGCGGATGCTTGCTCTCGATGTGGAGGATAGCCGGAGCCTTGTAAAAGAGATCTGGCAGAGGTGGCGCAGCGGTGTGTTCGCGACAGATGAGGTGCTTGCGCGTATGGATGAGCTCTATGACAGGCTGACCGCCAGCGGCGCATACGAGCGTGAGCGTGCCTGCTTCCCGGAGGGGCGATATGCGGACAGCGCCGAGGATATGAAGCGCTTTGAGGCGGAGCGGCTTGCGTGGCTCGATGTGTATATAGAAAATCTGGACAGTGATGACGGGACAACAGATAGCGGGAGCCCGGTACCGGAGCGGTAAACCGCTTGCCGGACGGTGTTTTTCCCCTGCAGCGCATAAGCACACGGAAAACAAAGCAGGCATATAGGCGGGGACGGTGGACAGGACATGCGGAGATTAAAAGAAAGCATTCAAAATAAGGAAAGGTTCGGTCCGAAGCGCAAATACCGCTTCGAGCAGAAATATATCGTGAGCGCCGCGCAGTGTGCACTGCTTAAGGGGCGCATCTCACAGCTGCTTTTCCTCGATGAGCATGCCAAGCGGGGCGGATACGAGATACGGAGTGTCTATTTTGATGATGTCGATAACACCTGTTTTGCAAAGAACGAAGCGGGTGTGGACGAGCGGGCGAAGTACCGCATCCGCATTTACGATGCTTCGGATGCGCATATCCGTCTGGAGAAAAAAATCAAGCAGGGAGGCAGGACGAGGAAGCTGTCTGCACCGCTTACGAGAGAGCAGTGTGAGACGTTTCTGCGGGGAGATAATCTCTCTCTCCGGCAGGAGGATGCGGACAGCTATCCGGAGCTTCTGCGGCAGTTCTGCGCACTTACGGCGATGCGGCGCATGCAGCCGAAGGTGATCGTGTGCTATGACCGGATTCCCTATGTGTGCAGACAGGGCAATGTCCGGGTGACGCTGGATCTGCACATCGCCTCCTCCAGAGCGTTTGACCGGTTTTTTGACAAGGAGCTTCCGAAACGCCCGATCATGCCGAAGGGGCAGGAGCTTTTGGAGGTCAAATACGATGAGTTTTTACCGGGATACATTAAGGATTCTCTGGAAATCGGCTCGCTGCGGCAGACGACCTTTTCCAAATATTACTTATGCAGAAAGGCAGCACTATGAAAACTTTTGCTGATATTATCAAAAAATCCGTATTGCAGGATCTGAATGCGGGCAACATTACGACAACGACGATTTTGATTACGCTCGGCGTGACATGCGTGTTGGCGCTCTATCTTTTCGTTGTCTACTATTTTGCGACGCGCAGAAGCCTGTATTCAAAGAGCTTCAATGTTGCGCTGGCGCTGATCGCCGTAATCACGGCAAGCATTCTTCTCGCCATGCAGTCGAATCTCGTGATCTCGCTCGGTATGGTCGGCGCGCTTTCCATTGTACGTTTCCGAACGGCGATCAAGGACCCGATGGATCTGATGTTCCTCTTCTGGTCGATCAGCATCGGAATTATATGCGGTGCGGGCATGTTCGTCATCGCAGTCATTACGTCTCTGGTCATCACGATTGGGCTGTTTTTGCTGGAGCTGACTCCGCTTGGGAAGGCAGCGAGCCTGTTGATCGTAAATTGTGACAGCCCGGAGCCGGAAAAGGACATTCTTGCGGTTGTGGCAAAGTATTCCAAAATGGCGGAGGTCAAGTCGCGAAACGCCGCAAAGGAAAAGCTGGATATCATCATCTCCTGCAAGCCGTCAGATGAAAACGCCCTTGTGGATGAGGTGACAAAGCTCTCCCATGTATATGGGGTTTCGCTTCTGGCGCACGACGGAGAGGTGACGCTGTAACATACAGCAGAAAGGGGTATGCAGATGAAATTAACGATTGTGATTACGATGGCAGGGCTCGGCTCGCGCTTCAAAAAGGCAGGCTACACGGTGCCGAAATATAGGATCGAGGTACATGGAAAAACGCTGTTTGAATGGTCGATGGAAAGTCTGGAGGGCTATTACAGCGAGGAAAATGAATATATTTTTATTGTCCGGAAGGAGGACGATTCGAAACACTTTATCGAGGAGATGGGCAAAAAGCTCGGTTACAGGAAGCTGACGGTCGTTCAGATCGACGCTCTGACCGACGGGCAGGCAACGACAGCAATGCTCGCTGCACCGTATTGGGACAAGGAGTCGGCGCTCATGATTTATAATATTGACACTTATGTGGAAGCGGGGCAGATGCGCACGGAGCAGATATGCGGTGACGGCTTTCTTCCTTGCTTTCATGCGGACGGTGACCACTGGAGCTTTGTCAGGTTGGATGCTGACGGAAAAGCGGCGGAGGTCAGGGAAAAATCCCGCATCTCGGACAACTGCACGCTAGGAGCCTACTATTTCAGGACGTGCGGGCTTTATGAGGAGTTGTATCGGGAGTATTATTCCGGCGATGAAAAGCTGGAAAAGGGTGAGAAGTATGTGGCGCCTCTTTATAATTATATGATTTCAAGAGGGCAGAACGTGCGCATCTGCATCGTGGATTACGATAAGGTACATGTTCTCGGAACGCCGGAGGAGCTGGAAATCTTTAAGAACAACGAAGCGTTTGCCGTGTAGCGGAGGAAGGCGGACGCAGCGTGGCTGTATGAAAAAGGAGCGGACGATGGGCAATCTGGGAAAAACGATATCCTATCTCAAGCGAAATGGGCTGAAAGACACCTGTCATACAATCAGGGAGAGGCTGGATGGCAGCCATCTCGAACAGATACAGCGTGAGCTTGCGGATTACGAGGGTGCACGCTTTTTTGCCGACGGGCTTCGCCAGGCGCATGCGGATGAGGTCAGGAAGGAGCAGGCGGAGCGCCGCTTTCGGGACGAATATTTGTTCAGCATTCTCGTGCCTGCGTATGAAACGCAGGAGGTCTATCTGAAGGAGATGATTGACTCTGTGATGCGTCAGACCTACGCTAAGGTCGAATTGATTGTGGCGGATGCCAGCCAAAGTGACCGGGTAGAGCGGGTGGTGGAGGAGTATCGGGAATACGATCTGCCGATCATCCGAAGGGCAAATGAGGCATATCAAACCTCCTACGGACAGGAGTATCCGGTCATCCGCTATATCAGGCTGGAGAAAAACGAGGGAATCTCCGCCAATACAAACCGGGCGCTGGATGCGGCAAAAGGAGATTATATCGGGCTTCTCGACCACGACGATGTGCTGACCTACGATGCGCTCTATGAGGTGATGGAAAAGCTTGAGAAGGTGCCGGCCGAGATGGTTTATACAGATGAGGACAAGGCGGACGGAGAGATGAAAGCCTTTCACACACCGCATGTAAAGCCGGACTTTAATCTGGCATATTTGTTATGCAATAATTACATCTGTCATTTTACGGTCATGAGGGCGCAGCTGATGCGCAGGCTCCGCTTTCGCCCGGAATACGACGGGGCACAGGACTACGATCTGTTTCTGCGGGCTGTCACTGAGCTCGGAAGCACTCCGGCAGAGGACGGAAGCCGGCAGTGGATTCCGAAGCTGTCTGTAGCATTGAAAGCGAGGATCGCACATGTCGATCGGATCGTGTACCACTGGCGCTGCCATGAGAGCTCGACGGCGGCAAATCCGGAGAGCAAGCGCTATGCCTACGAGGCGGGCAGAAGGGCACTTGAGGAGTTCTGTCGGAATCACCGTATCGATGCCGAGGTAGCGCATTCAAAGCATCTGGGGTATTACCGGCTTGTCGAAAAGTCCGATGTGTGGGGAAATTATCCGGATGTCGCTGCTTTTTGCGGCTGTATAATTGCTCAGAGGCAGATTATGGCAGGGCCGAAGCTCGGCGGGAGACAGTTGTTTGCGGGACTTTTGGCGGGGTACAGCGGCTACATGAACCGGGCGGATTTCCCGCTGGAGGTTGATGCGGCGGATGAGCGGGTGACGGTCTTTCAAAGAAGCTATCAGGATTTGTTTAAACGCATGGAGCAAAACGGGCAGCAGCTTTCCTTTGCGGAGAAGCTGGAGTATATCAAGGAGCAGGGAGCCTGTCTCCTATATGTGCCGGATGACACTGTCCGAGGGAAAAAAATCGCACGCAGGAGGACAGGCGACCGGATGTAAGAGGTGCCGGACACCGGTCGGCGGAGAAAGTGCGGAGGAGACGCAATGAAAACGACAGTGATTATACCGAATTACAACGGAATACAGTTTCTGGAGCCATGTCTTTCGGCTCTTGCCAGGCAGAAGTATGCGTTTGAAACGATCGTCGTGGAAAACGGCTCTACCGACGGAAGCGCGGAATATATCCGCAAAGCTTTCCCGGACGTTACACTGCTTGTATCGGAGACGAACGAGGGCTTCAGCGGTGCGGTAAACCGAGGAATCCGCGCAGCAAAAACGCCGTATGTCCTTTTGCTCAATAACGATACGCAGGTGGAGGCGGGTTTTGTGCAGCGTCTGGAGGAGGCGCTTGACCGGCGTCCCCGCTTTTTCGGCATTCAGGCGAAAATGCTCATGGCAGATCAGCCGGAGCTTATGGATGATGCCGGGGATCTGTACAGCGCACTGGGCTGGGCGTTTGCGCTCGGGAAAGGCAGAAGGCAGGAACATTTTAACCGGTTTTATCAGGTTTTTGCGCCGTGCGCCGGCGCGGCGATCTACCGCAAAGAGGTGATGGAGAGAATCGGTCTTTTTGACGAGAGCCATTTTGCCTATCTTGAGGACATCGATATCGCGTACCGTGCGAAAATTTACGGCTACAAGAACGGGTTTTGCCCGTCGGCGAGAGTCCGCCATGTGGGAAGCGGCTTTTCCGGTTCCCGCTACAATGCGTTCAAGGTGCACCTTGCCGCACGCAACAGTGTTTATCTCGTTTACAAAAATATGCCTGTCTGGCAGATCGTACTCAATTTTCCGTTTTTGCTGATCGGATTTGCCGTAAAAACAGTCTTTTTCTGCAAAAAAGGCTTTGGCGGCATGTATCTCAAATCGCTTGCGGAGGGGGTGCGTCTCTGCGTGGGAAATCGGGCAAAGAAGGTTCGTTTCCGAAAAGAAAATCTGTGGCATTATCTCACCATTCAGCTGGAATTGTGGATTGGCATGGTTCGCCGTTTTACTGGCTGATGCCTTCTGGATGTTTCTCCCAGGAATCTTAATAAATGCTTAAACATATCGAAAAAGGTTGCCCTTTTTCTTTAAATCATGTAAAATAGGCGATGTATATGGAAACAGGTGAGAAGCTTGATTAAGGATAACCAGAAATATTTTAATAGATTGCAGCTCATGCTGGATGCCATTGCGATCGCGGTCTCCTATGCGCTTGCATGGTATATCAAATTCGGAGGTTTATTTAATCTTGTTGAGGAGGGTGTCGGGTATTTAAGCAGACGCACTTATTTTGGTGCGCTTGTTTTTATTGTGCCGGGATATCTTCTCCTGAATTATGTCATGACGCTCTACACGTCGGAGCGCAGCAGCAGCTTAAAAAAGAACTGTTTTAATCTCGTAAAGTCCAATGCAATGGGGACTGTATTCTTCATAGCGGTTCTGTACATGATCCGCGAGCAGAACTTTTCCCGTACGATGATCGTGATCTTCGGCGGAATCAATGTCGTCGCCCAGACCGGCATCCGCTGGATGCTCCGCGAGATCCTGCGCAAAATGCGCAAAAAAGGGTACAACGTCAAGTATGTGCTGCTCGTAGGCTATTCCAGGGCAGCGGAGGAATATATCCAGAGAATCAAGCAGAATCCGCAGTGGGGCTATGTTGTCCGGGGGATTCTGGACGACAGGATACCGAGAGGAACAGAGTACCGGGGAGTGAAGGTGATCGGCAAAATTGACAATCTGCTCATCATTCTGCCGCAGAACCGGCTCGATGAAATTGCGATTACGCTTGCGCTGGAAAATTATGACCGTCTCGAGGAAATCGTCGGTCTGTGTGAAAAGTCGGGCGTGCACACGAAGTTTATTCCGGATTACAACAGTGTGATTCCGAGCAAGCCGTACACGGAGGACTTGAACGGACTTCCGGTCATCAACATCCGGCATGTACCGCTCTCCAATACGCTCAACAGCGTGACGAAGCGGGTTGTGGATCTGGTGGGAGGCTGCGCGGCGTTCGTGCTGTTCTCGCCGGTCATGCTTGTGTCCGTGATTCTTATCAAGGCGACGAGCAAGGGACCTGTCATCTTTAAGCAGGAGAGAGTCGGACTGCACAACCAGCCGTTTAAGATGTACAAATTCCGGACGATGGAGGTGCAGAAGAAGTCGGCGGAAAAGAAAGGCTGGACGACGAAGGATGACCCGAGGGTCACGCGGGTCGGCAAGGTGCTGCGCAAAATGAGCATCGATGAGCTTCCGCAGCTTTTCAACGTCATCAAGGGCGATATGTCGCTGGTAGGTCCGAGGCCGGAGCGCCCTTTCTTTGTGGAGAAATTTAAGGAGGAAATACCGAGGTATATGATCAAGCATCAGGTGCGCCCGGGCATGACGGGCTGGGCTCAGATCAACGGTTACCGCGGGGATACTTCCATCCGCAAAAGGATCGACTGCGATCTGTACTATATCGAGAACTGGACGTTGGGGCTGGATTTCAAAATTTTGTTTTTGACAGTTTTCAAAGGCTTTATCAATAAAAACGCGTACTAACGGATTAAGGAGTGGGAAAATGGCAACAAAAAACAATGAGACGAAAACATCCGCTGCAAAGACAGCCGGAACAAAGAAGCGAATGACGAAGAAGGAGCGGAAAGCGCGTCAGAAAAAGAGAATGATTCTGTTTGGTGTTGAGGCGGTTCTGATCGTTGTATTGGCGGTGATTTTGTTCCTGGTTACCAAGGTGGACAAAATGGAGGCAACGGAGATCGACGAGAGCGATATCACATTCAATGAAGGCATTTCCTCCGAGGGCAGCACGACCGGCGGTGAAGTTCCGGAATCCATGAAGGGCTACCGCAATATTGCACTTTTCGGTGTGGATTCGCGTACCGGTGCACTCGGAAAGGGTACGCTGTCCGATACAATCATCGTTGCTTCGATCAATGAGGACACGAAGGAGGTACGTCTCGTATCGGTGTTCCGTGACACCTACTTAAATTTGAGCAACGATACTTACAACAAGGCAAACTCCGCATATTCCAAGGGCGGTCCGAAGCAGGCAATCAACATGCTGAATATGAACCTTGACTTAAATATTACCGATTATGTGACGGTCGGCTTCCAGGGCGTGGTTGATACGGTAGATGCCCTCGGCGGTGTGGAGATCGATGTGGATGAGGCGGAAATCAACCACCTGAACAATTATCAGGTCGGTACGTCCGAGGCAATCGGGCGGAAGAACCAGTTTACAAGGGTGACCTCGACCGGACTGCAGACGCTCGACGGTATTCAGGCGACCTCTTACTGCCGTATCCGTTATACGGCGGGAGATGATTTCAAGCGTGCGGAGAGACAGCGCGAGGTCATTCAGGCGATTGCGGCGAAGGTCAAAAACGCTTCCGCTTCGCAGCTCAACGATATTGCAAACAAGGTGTTCTCTCAGACGGCAACTTCTCTGGAGCTCTCCGAGATTTTGTCGCTTTTGGGAGATGTCAAGGATTATACGATCGTGGCAACGGACGGATTCCCGTTCGAGGATATGCGTGCAACAGGCACCGTTCCGGGAAAGGGAAGCTGTGTTATGCCGGTCAGCTTAGAGTCGAATGTAGTACAGCTGCACAAGTTTTTGTTTAATACAGACGGCTATGAACCATCTGCCAATGTAAGGGAATACAGCGCCAAGATTCATCAGGATACAGGCAAATAGAAAGAACGGAAGACGGTGGTGATGGAAAAGCTGCCGTCTTTTGAAGATTACAAAGCTGCCTCTCATAAAAGGTGCGGCTTTGCGGCGAGGAAATGAAATGAGAACAGTTGATGTAGTGATTCCAACCTATCAGCCCGGTCAGAAGCTTCTGCAATTACTGGATCAGCTATCAAAGCAGACCGTGCCGGTAAACAAAATTATTTTGATGAACACGGAAGAGAAGTACTTTGACCGGTTCATCTATGGTACGGCGTTCAATGAAAAGTACAAGAATGTCGTTGTCTATCATTGTTCCAAAAAAGAATTTGACCACGGAAATACCCGTAACCGGGCGGTGAAGCACAGCAGCAGTGATTTTGTCGTCATGATGACGCAGGATGCGGTTCCGAAGGACAGCTTCCTTCTTGAGAAGCTGCTCAAGCCGCTTTTGGAATATGATGATGTCGTCGTCTCCTATGCAAGACAGCTGCCGAATGCGGACTGCAGGGCGATCGAGAGCTACACGAGAAGCTTTAATTATCCTGAGAAAAGCTGCATAAAATCGTGGGGGGATTTGGACAGACTTGGGATTAAGACCTTTTTTTGCTCCAATGTATGCGCTGCCTATAAGCGGGAGGCGTTTCTGGAATTAGGAGGCTTTGTAAAGCATACTATTTTTAATGAGGATATGATCTTTGCGGCGACGGCAATGAAGGCGGGCAAACGGGTTGCCTATGCGGCGGATGCGCTCGTCGTCCATTCCCACAATTATACCGCCGGGCAGCAGCTGAAGAGAAATTTCGATCTGGGCGTGTCGCAGGCAGATCACCCCGAGGTGTTTTCCGTTGTGCGGTCGGAGTCGGAGGGACTGAAGCTTGTACGCCGGACGGCAGCGTTTTTGAGGGAGAAGCATCTGGTCGGGCAGATTCCGGTTTTGTATGTCCACAGCGCCTGCAAGTATATCGGCTACCGGCTGGGACGGCACTATAAGAAGCTGCCAAAGAGGCTGATTTTAAAGCTGACATCAAATCCGGATTACTGGAGACAATATCAGATGAAGAAGGATGTCTCTTCGATTGACGCGACGAAGGGCTACGGCAGGAACTTAGAGAAAGAGAGATAGGATTATGTGCGGAATTGTTGGATATATCGGGAAAAAACAGGCGGCACCTATTATTCTGGACGGACTGGAAAAGCTGGAATACAGAGGGTACGATTCCACCGGAATGGCGGTTTTTGACGGAGATAAAATACAGATTTGCAAGGCGCAGGGACGGCTGAAAATTTTGGAGGAGATGACCCACGGCGGCGAGACGATGCCGGGAGCACTTGGAATCGGACACACCAGATGGGCAACCCACGGCGTGCCGAGCACGGAGAACGCCCACCCGCATTTTAATAAGGAGTCGACGATTGCCGTTGTGCACAACGGAATTATCGAGAACTATATGAAGCTGCGGCATAAGCTGACGCTCAAAGGCTATGAATTTGTGTCGCAGACGGATACCGAGGTCGTGGCACATCTGCTCGACTATTATTACAAGGGAAATCCGATGGAGGCGATCACGAAGGTGCTGCACCGTGTGGAGGGAAGCTATGCGCTCGGAATCCTTTTTGCCGATTTTCCGGATCGTCTGTTTGCCGTGCGCAAGGACAGCCCGCTGATTGTGGGGAAAAGTGAGGACGGATGCCTGATCGCCTCCGATGTGCCGGCGATCCTCAAATACACAAGGAATGTCTATTATGTGGAAAATCAGGAGATCGTCTGCATGCAGGGCGACTGCCTGCACTTTTACAATGTGGACGAGGAGGAAATCACGAAGGAAGCGGTCCGGGTGGACTGGGATGCGAACGCTGCCGAGAAGGAAGGCTACGAGCATTTTATGCTGAAGGAAATGTATGAGCAGCCAAAGACCGTAAACGATACGCTGATGCCCCGCATGAAAGGAAATGAGATCGTCATTGACGAGCTGAACATGTCGGATGACGAGATCGGTAACATCAGGAAGATTCACATTGTCGCATGCGGAAGTGCTTATCATACCGGTGTCACCGGAAAGTATGTACTCGAGGGGCTTGCGCGCA
Organism: Lachnospiraceae bacterium; assembly: GCA_017476765.1. Classification (GTDB taxonomy): domain Bacteria; phylum Bacillota; class Clostridia; order Lachnospirales; family Lachnospiraceae; genus JAFUZE01. The sequence continues at coordinate 264 of JAFUZE010000138.1, read as the reverse complement.
TTCCGGTCGAGGTGGATCTCGCTTCCGAGTTCCGCTACCGCGACCCGATTCTCGAGGAGGGGGCTATGGTAGTCGTCATCAGCCAGTCGGGAGAGACGGCGGATACGCTTGCGGCGCTCCGGGAGTCGAAGGAGAGAGGCTTCCGGGTGCTCGGCATTGTCAATGTCGTAGGAAGCTCGATTGCAAGAGAGGCGGACAATGTCATGTATACATGGGCAGGTCCCGAGATTGCGGTGGCGACGACGAAGGCATACAGCGCACAGC
>JAFUZE010000137.1 GCA_017476765.1 Lachnospiraceae bacterium | reverse complement strand
TCCCGCTCATTCGCAATAAGACGCTGAATATCGGAGCGCTGCTGTTCAAGCACCACAAGCCGGGAAAGCAGAAGGAGAAAGAAAAGGAGAAGGAGAGCGAGATTGAATTTGCAACCGTGCAGGTGCCGTCCGTGCTCCCGAGAATTGTGGAAATTCCGGCAGAAAATGAAAAAACGGTCGTTATCTTATTGGAAGAGGTCATCGAGAGAAATCTGAATCAGCTATTCTTAAATTGTGATTTAATATGTGCTCATCCGTTCCGGATTATGAGAAATGCGGATTTGACGATCGATGAGGACGAGGCGGAGGATTTGCTCAAGGAGATCGAGAAGCAGATCAAGAAGCGCCAGTGGGGCGAGGCGATCCGGCTTGAGGTACAGGACGAGATGGATGAGAGACTACTCAGTATACTGAAAAAGGAGCTCTCCATTCACAATGACGATATTTATAAGCTGCATGGTCCGCTCGATCTGACCTTTCTGATGAAGCTGTACGGTATGGAGGGCTTTGACCATCTGAGGATGCCGAAGCATGTGCCGGCTCCGGTCAGGGAGCTGCCTCCGGAGGCGGATATTTTTGAGGTGATCAGGGAGCATGATCTATTGCTGCATCATCCGTATCAGACCTTCACACCGGTCGTGGAGTTTATTCAGAAGGCGGCGCGGGACAAAAATGTGCTTGCCATCAAGCAGACGCTGTACCGGGTCAGCGGCAACTCACCGATTATCGCAGCGCTGGCACAGGCGGCGGAGAACGGTAAGCAGGTGTCGGTGCTCGTAGAGCTGAAGGCACGTTTTGATGAGGAAAATAATATTGTGTGGGCAAAGATGCTGGAAAAGGCAGGCTGTCATGTGATTTACGGACTTGTCGGATTAAAGACACACAGTAAAATAACACTTGTTGTCCGAAGAGAGGAGGACGGCATCCGCCGCTACGTCCATTTGGGAACAGGCAACTATAACGATGCAACGGCAAAGCAGTATACGGATATGGGACTTATGACCTGCTCCGAGCCGATCGGAGAGGATGCAACGGCAGTCTTTAATATGCTGTCCGGTTACTCGGAGCCGAGAGTCTGGAAGAAGCTTGCGGTCGCACCGCTCTGGCTGAAGGACCGCTTCCTGAATTTGATTCACAGGGAGCGTGACTATGCTTTGGCAGGAAAGCCGGCGCATATCATCGCCAAGATGAATTCTCTCTGCGATCGGGATATCATCGAGGCGCTTTATGAGGCGAGTGCGGCAGGTGTGAAGATCGAGCTGATTATACGAGGCATCTGCTGCCTGAAGGTGGGCATCAAGGGCGTGAGTGAAAACATCAGCGTGCGCTCCATCGTCGGTAATTTTTTGGAGCACAGCCGGATCTTTTATTTTGAAAACGACGGAAACGGCGAAATCTACATGGGAAGTGCGGACTGGATGCCGCGAAATCTCGAGCGAAGAGTGGAGATTCTGTTTCCGATAGAGGATAAGGAGCTGAAAAAGAAGGCATATCATATTTTGAAGATGCAGCTGAAGGATAACGTGAAGGCGCATATTTTGCAGCCGGACAACACCTATGCGAAGGTGGATAAGAGAGGAAAGGCACGTTACAGCTGCCAGGATGCGTTCGTTCTCGAAGCGAGGGAGGAAGCGAAGGAGGAACACAAGCAGGCTCCTTCCCGGGTATTTATACCGGAACGTCATTTGGAGTAAAAGAATATAGTATTATGATTCACGGAGTGAACAGGAATAAGATCGTAAGGTATGGATGAGAAAGATGATTAAGTTAATTGCAACCGATGTGGACGGAACCTTAGTCAAGGATTCCGCCAGAGATATGTATGAGGAGCTGCTCGATGCGGTGGAACAGCTCTATGACCGGGGTATCCATTTTGCCGTGGCGAGCGGCAGGCAGTATACGAGCATCCGCAGGATGTTTGAGCGGGTGGCAGACAAAATCAGTTATATCGCAGAAAACGGGGCACATCTGGTCGTGGGCGGCAGAGATTTGTCCGTCACACTCATGAAGCGGGAATATGTGGAGCAGATTATGGAGGATCTGCGCAGTCTGTATCCGCAGGACTGCCATGTGGTGGCTTCCACTCCGAAGGGCTGTTATCTGGAGTCGAGGGATGAGTACTTTATTCGTCTGATTCGCGACTCCTACCGCAACGATGTGCTTTTGACAGACGATATTTTAAAGGAGCAGACAGACATTATCAAGCTGGCTGTTTACAGAAGGGATACGCTTCGGGAAATCGGGGAGAGCTTCCTGATACCGAAGTGGAAGGATCGGGTCAAGTGCTGCATGGCAGGTGAGGAGTGGGTTGACTTTATGGGCTTTGGTGTCGATAAGGGTAAGGCACTCGGGCTGCTGCAGAGCACGCTCGGCGTTACCCCGGAAGAAACGATGGCATTTGGGGATAATAACAATGACAAAGGGCTGATGCTCGCCGCCGGTGAGAGCTATGCGGTCGAAAATGCCGTAGCGGAGGTAAAGGCTGCTGCAAAATACAGCTGCCCGTCCTATGAACACAAGGGGGTTTATCAGGTGTTGAAGAGAGAATTTGGATTATAAAAGCGTTTCATATATGTGAATTTGCTTTGTAATCATCTATTTGTTTTTATGTGGAAAGGAGATGTGTTTCTATGAAGGAATTTGATGATGCGGTACTTGCCTGCTTCCTGGAGAAGCAGCTGCAGCTTTTTCCGGAAAAGGTAGCCGAGACGGAGGAAGAGGCAGAGGATTTTTTGGTCGAATGTATGGCGGTCGTTGTAAATTCCCTTAAGGAAGTGTGGGAATACTTTGAGGAGGAGGGTGTGGACCTCGAGGATATGGCGCAGGAGGATATTCTGCAGGCAGAGGAGGTCTTTGAGGTCGGCGACGGCAGATATCTGATTGTAGAGGGATAACGGGTTATTTTTGCATCCTTTGAAAGATTTCCAGAATGCCGTCCTCGTCGTTGGTCTTTGCGGTAATATGGTCTGCCGCCTGCCTGACTTCCTCGGAGGCATTGCGCATCGCATAGGAGGTTCCGGCTGCCCTCAGCATGGAGAGATCGTTTGCGGCATCGCCGGCGGCAACTGTATGCTGCCAGTTAATGCAAAGATGCTGACAGAGGAAGCGGACGGCATTTCCCTTTGATGCGTCCTTCCTGCAGCATTCCAAATAGCTGTGAGCGGAAAAGAACGTGTGAATCTGTCCCCCGAGCCTTTCGGCAATCCGGGCGGCAAAATCGATCAGAGGCTGCCTGTCCTCCATCGTGATGGCAAGCAGCTTAAACGGCATGCATTCCCCGAGGGAAGAGAGGTAGGAGACAGCATCCTCCTTGATCAAATACGGCATGTGGATATGCATGAGGTATTTGTGAAGCTCCGGTGTGTCAAGCTCACTGATGATCGTATCGTCCGTATAGGTATGGCAATGAATGCCGTTTTCGTGAGCCAGATCGAGAATCGTGCGGACGGTCGCAAGCGGGATGCGCTTTTCCCAGATGGCTTTTTGCGCACCGAGATCGTAAACCAAAGCGCCGTTGTAGGCGATGATGTACAGATTCTGCGTCGGAAGCTTGAGCTGCCCGGCAACCTCCAAAACAGATGGAAGCGGACGCCCGCTCGATAAGACGATTCTGCCGCCTCTTGCCGTGTATTCCTGCATCGCAGTAAGGACATCCGCAGATACGGTCTTGTCATCCTTTAGCAGCGTTCCGTCTATGTCGGTGAATAAAATCCTGTAGTCCATTCAGATCCTCCCCAGATACTCCTTCATCTTTTCCAGAATGTCATACGGAATGAACAGCTTTCCGTATCCGACGGCAAGGTCGAGTCCCGGCTTTGTCGTTCCGTGAAAATCCGATCCGCCGCTGATCAAAAGCTTATATTTGGATGCGAGAGCACGAATCTGCCGCTCCTCTGCAGCGTTGTAGGTGCTGTAAACCGCCTCGATGGCGACGAGCCCGGCATCCTTTAATTCCTTTACGAGCTCATCAAGCCTTGCATCGCTTAAGTGATACAGAATCGGGTGTGCCAGTACCGGAATGCCTCCCGCTTTTAAGATCAGCGAAACTGCCTGCGCAGGTGTGACCTTTTCCCGCGGCAGAAAGCATGGTGCGTGGTCGCCCACATACCGGTCAAAGGCTTCCGGCATGCTTTTCACATAGCCCTCCTGTATGAGAAATTTCGCATAATGCGCTCTTGTCAGGACAGAGCCGGGAAAGCGGCTTTGCAGCTGCTCATAGGTAACAGGGACGCCGTGCTCCGTCAGCTTCGCGCACATCTTGACGTTTCTTAGCGTGCGTCAATCCTGAAACTGCCGGATATACTCTCTAAAAAATGCACTTTTATAATCGATGTACAGACCGACAATATGCACATCCTTTCCGTTGTATTCGGTGGAAAGCTCTATGCCCGGTATGACTTCCAGTTCTTTGTCGTGGTTCGTCTGCTCTGCCAGTTTCTCTGCATAGGCAATCGCCTCGTCCAGTCCCTCGGTCGTATCATGGTCGGTCAGGGCGAAGGCGGATAAGCCTTTCTCTATCGCATAGTCCACAAGCTGCGTCGGCGTGAAGCTGCCGTCCGATTTGGTCGAATGGACATGTAAATCTACAATTCTCATCAGTTTTCATCATCTTCCTTATTTGCGGTATAGATTGTGCGCTTTCTTGCCATCTCATCGTTTTCGAGATACTCGTCGTAGGTGCTGATCTTGTCGATCATCGTTCCGTCCGGCAGAAACTCTATAATACGGTTTGCCGTTGTCTGGACAAACTGGTGGTCGTGGCAGGAGAAGAGCGCAACGCCCTTGAACTTGATCAGTCCGTTGTTGAGCGCAGTGATCGATTCCATATCCAGATGGTTCGTCGGCTCATCCAGAAGCAGACAGTTTGCACCGGAAATCATCATTTTCGAGAGCAGGCAGCGAACCTTTTCCCCACCGGAGAGCACCTTGACCTTCTTGACGCCATCTTCGCCGGCAAAGAGCATTCTGCCGAGGAAGCCCCGCACATATGTGACATCCTTCACCGGAGAGTAGCCGGTCAGCCACTCAACGATCGTGTACCCGTTGTCAAATTCGGCAGTGCTGTCCTTCGGGAAATACGCCTGTGACGTTGTCACGCCCCACTTAAAGCTTCCTTCATCCGGCTCCAGCTCGCCCATCAGAATCTGGAAAAGCGTTGTCTTAGCGAGCTCGTTGCTTCCGACAAAGGCAATCTTGTCATCATGTCCTACGACAAAAGAGATATTGTTTAACACCTTTTCGCCGTTGATCGTCTTGCTGAGACCTTCTACCGTCAGCACCTCGTTTCCGATCTCACGCTCCGGTCTGAAGTCAATATACGGATACTTCCGGCTGGAAGGCTTGATCTCGTCCAGCTCGATCTTTTCAAGCGCCTTTTTCCGGGAGGTTGCCTGTCTGGATTTGGAAGCGTTGGCGGAGAAGCGCGAGATAAATTCCTGCAGCTCTTTGATTTTTTCTTCCTTCTTCTTGTTTGCCTCCTTCATCTGCTTGATGAGAAGCTGGCTGGATTCGTACCAGAAATCGTAGTTGCCCGCATAGAGCGTAATCTTGCCGTAGTCAATATCTGCCGTGTGCGTGCAGACCTTGTTCAGGAAATAGCGGTCATGGGACACGACAATGACCGTGTTCTCAAAGTTGATCAGAAATTCCTCCAACCATGCGATGGCATCGAGGTCCAAGTGGTTGGTCGGCTCGTCTAACAGCAAAATATCCGGATTGCCGAACAGCGCTTTGGCAAGCAGTACCTTGACCTTCTCATTGCCGTTTAAGTCCTTCATGACAGAGTAGTGAATTTCCGTCGGAATACCGAGACCGTTGAGCAGGGTGGCCGCATTCGATTCCGACTCCCATCCGTCCATCTCGGCAAATTCCGCCTCGAGCTCACTGGCGCGGATGCCGTCCTCATCGCTGAAATCCTCCTTTGCGTAAATCGCATCCTTCTCCTTCATGATCTGGTACAGACGCTCATTTCCCATGATGACAACATCCATGACCGGATATTCGTCATATTTGAAGTGATCCTGCTCCAGAAAGGAAAGACGCTGTCCCGGCGTAATGGAAACGTCGCCCTTTGTTGTGTCCAGCTGACCGGACAGGATTTTCAGAAACGTCGATTTTCCGGCTCCGTTTGCCCCGATTAACCCGTAACAGTTTCCTTCCGTAAATTTAATGTTAACGTCCTCAAATAACGCTTTTTTCCCGATTCGTAAAGTTACATTGTTTGCACTAATCATTGTAAATTCCTCATATCGTTTTTATTTTTGTTTTCATGTTACGGAAACGCTTTCATCCGCGTTTTCCTAAAAATGCACAGCATCTCTTACATTATACATGAATGAAGGCTTTTTGCAAGGGAAACACAATTGCCCTGCGATAAAAGAGTTTCCTTAGGGAAACACTGATTAAGTGTTTCCCGCACGAAATTCGCAGGCACAAAGTGCCTTTCCACAGCGAATTTCTGCGCATCCATGCGGAGCAATCTAAGGAAAAGCTGATTTAATCAGCTTTTCCTTAGAAAAAAACAGATGGTTTGCATTTAGGAGCAAACCACCTGATTTTTACCGTTTTCTTTTCCTTTATATAAATTGTCGTCAGCGATCTTGATCAGCTTTTCGAGGCGGTATCCCGTCTCGTACTCCGTAACGCCGAAGGTCATGGTCACGGAAAAGGTGCCGACATCACTCTTGAAGGAGAGCGTGGACACCTGCGTTCGAAGCCGTTCGGCAACGGAAGAGGCAATATCCATCCTGCCCGGTATGAGCAGCAGAAATTCCTCGCCGCCCCAGCGGCAGGCGTAATCGGAATCCCGCAGATTATCGCGGAAGGTGCCGGCGATATCCTTGAGTACCTGATCGCCGAGTGCGTGCCCATGTACGTCGTTGACCTTTTTGAAATCGTCAATATCACACAGAATCAAGCTGAACAGAGAGCCCTTTTGCTCGGCCGTCTCTTTCGCCTGTGTCAGATGCGGTTCCATGGCACGGCGGTTCAGTAAGCCGGTAAGCGGGTCTTTGCTCGCAATGGCATCAAGAATGTCCTTCTCTGATTCCAGATTGCTCTTGAAATGTTGAATTTCCATCGTATAGATAAAAGAGAAAATCGTCTGCATCGCAAATGCGAGAAGGCAGTTGATGCAGTATACGGTTCTGATCAGTGTATCGGATATCTTGGGTGTATAGAGCGTCTGCTCGAAATCACCGAACCATTTTGTCAGAATAAAGCACAGGATGACAAAGATCGTCAGGAGATTGGAATACATCTGTGTGTTTCTGGCGTTTGATACCGATGTAAAAAGATAAAAGATAATCGGAATCATGGCGACAAGATAGAGCATGAACCCATATTTCCAACCAAGACATACCGTGCACAGGACAGCAAAAAAAGCAACCTCAACGACGGTAATCAAAAGCATTTTGATAAACTGTTTCTTCCGGACTGTGACAAAGCCCATATACAGATACAACAGTGAAGAGAACATCGCATATGCATAGAGCAGAAGAGTGTCCAGAGATAAAAAGAAACCAAAATAAATAATATGAACAACGGCGAAGCTGTAGCAGACAAAGGTGAATTTGGCGCTCTCGTCTGCAAATAACCTGCTTCTCCTATTGTTTGAATTCGATTTTTGTAAATTCATAGTTGCCCCTTAAAATGAACCGGATCAATAAAAACCGTTTCCTATATGGAAATGTCGATATTACCTCCGATATGCGGATGAACACTCTGTTCCATAGCAGACGCATTCATCATGTCAATCATACCTTCCCCCAACGCTTCCGATGTATGAAGTGATTTGGACAGCATTGCGACGGAAACGGAATTTTGAAGGTTTGCAGTTGTCAGACCCGTTGATAAAGCAGTGATATCCATATTCGTCTCCTCCTTGGAAAAACTTTTTTTTATTTTACCACATTTGAGAAATCTTTACAATGCGAAAAATGAAATTTTCCCATCTCTGAAAAATGAAATTTTCCGTCGTATGAATTACCCGACCGCAATATTTTGCCGGATTTCTTTGTGCGTCTGATAGACAAACGATATAAAAAAAGTTAAAATTTAGGAAATATTTTGGGGGTGAGCGTATGGCATTTGGTTTAGTTTCTTTAGAAAAACGTTTAAAGGAAAATATTAAGAATTACAGCCTTGATCAGATTTACCGTATGGATGAGGTCACGGAGCTGCTTAAAATGTTCGCAGCCCATACAGGCTGTTGCTTTCTTCTGACAGACCGGCATGGGGAAAAGATGGTCAGCGCAGGCGGCGGTTTTGCAAATGAAACGATGGATATGGACGCAAAGCCGGGTGAAAAGATACAGGTCGCAGGCAGAACGATCGCACACTTATATATGAAGCCGGGCGATCTGGACGAGAAGCAGGCACAGAAGCTCCTTGCCGTCATCAGGTCGCATCTCATAACACTTGGAGAAAGTGCATATAATGGGATGGAGACCTCCCTCTATGCGGACGAACTGGAAAATCTGCTCGAGAAGGAGCAGTTCAGGACTGTTCACGGGGAAAAGCACGATGCGCTCACAGGAGTCCTGAATCACACTTATTTTGACAGCCGGATGCAGGTCATCGACCGTTCCGGTGTTGTTCCTGTCGCCATCATCAACGTCAATATCAATGACTGGAAATATGTCAACGATCACTTCGGAGACGAAGAGAGCGACCGCCTGATCAAGGTTGTTGCAGGCTTTTTGAAGGACGAGGCAAAGCCGGAGTACATTATCGGCAGATGCGGCGGGGATTCCTTTCTTGTACTGATTCCGATGGCAGAGGAGGGAGAAGCGGAGGAGTTCTGCGTACAGGTGCAGGAGGCATGCATGTCCTATGCGGATGAGAAGCTTGCACC